>JAYTTL010000036.1:0-9419 GCA_043745325.1 Actinomycetes bacterium | reverse complement strand
GTGGGTCAACAATGAATCAAAGTAGATAGGTCGCCTAATAATATGGAGCTACCTTTAACGGGCATCCGAGTTCTAGATGCCACATCTAATATCGCCGGTCCATTTGGAGGCTCAATTCTTGGTGACTTAGGCGCGACCGTAACAAAAATTGAAACCCCAACCGGTGACCCGTCACGATCCATGGTCCCTCTCGATGGGGATCGATCGGCATATTTTCATATTGTTAACCGAAATAAAGATGTCGAAGTAATTGATTTGAAATCTGAAAATGGAAAACTACGCATTGGCGAACTTTTAGACACTGCAGATGTATTTCTCACTAACTTTTTGCCCACACGATTGCAATCACTTGACTTAGCACCAACTGACTTAATGGCACGGAGGCCAACATTAATCATTGGTAATCTTTCATCTTACGGGGCTACCGGGCCTAGTACGTCATGGCCTGGCTACGATGCAACTGTTCAGGCACGAACCGGCATTATGCATATTACTGGTGAGAAAGATGGCCCTCCCGTGAGAACTGGTATTTCAGTATTAGATATCGGGTCAGGGATGTGGCTGGCAATGGGGGTCTTAGCTGCAATAGTGAAACGAAATCGAACTGGAATTGGAGGCTTGGTCGAGACTTCGCTATATGAAACAGGCGTTTCATGGGTCAGTTATCACTTAGCTGCACATGAATTAACCAATGCGCCTTCTGTGCGTTCAGGAAGTGGTCACCCAACTTTTTCACCCTATGGAGTTTTCAGAACCAAGCAAGGTGATATCTGTATCGGTGTCGGAAATGATAATATTTTTTCAAAATTAGCAACGCAAATTGGGAAGCCTGAATTAATTTTAGATATTCGCTTTCTTAGAAATATTGATCGGGTTTTATATTCCAATGACTTAAAGATTGAGATTGAAAAGTCACTCTCACTTCAAGATTCAACTTACTGGACGCTCAAGCTAGCTGCCGCTGGTATTCCAGTTGATGCAGTTGTTGCGCCAGAGGCGCTCTTAAACGACCCTCAAGCTCTGGCTGTTGGAATATTTGTTGACTATCCCGATACTGTCTCTGGAATAACCCGTATCCCTGGCCTTCCTCTGCGCTTTGATGGCCAACGGCCACAAATTCGCTTACCGGCACCTCATAAAAATAGTTAAAGATTAAAAACTCTGTCAGTAACGGTTCAATTTATTATGAGCAAGTGTGTTGAATCAAAGCGACTCTGAAGCCGCACTAACAAGTCCAACATAATCAACAATTTTTATGCGCGGCTTACCCTTAACTTCTCCGGCCACGGTTTCTGCTGCATTAATTCTCTGCCAGCCCGCTTGATCTACAACTTTCTGATTACCGATGAGATCTCGTATATCTCCGGAGAGCTTTGGAGTTTCTAAATCCGCGACTAACAGTGCAATTACAGCAGCAGCATCCGATTTATTAGTTCCAATAACCCCTGATGGTCCACGCTTTGCCCACCCGACTACATACATATTCTGGTTTACACGACCGTCGATGTTAATGACTTTACCGTTTTCATATGGGACCCCTGTAATACTGGCGGCATGATAGCCAATTGCGGTGATTACCAAACCGCACTTGATTGTGACATCACCTTTAGGTGTTGAATACACAATGCCTTCAACACGATCCCCGCCTAAGATTTCTTTTGGAGTGTGCTGAAAGAGAAAGTGCATTGTGCGATCATGTGATTTTTTTTGGGTCTGCGCTATTTGAAGCATTGCATCTAAGTTGTTCTTAACATCTTTTTCAGGCGCATCCCCCGCGCGCACAATCGCAGCATCGATATCGTCGCGCTGCATAATTACATTGGTGTGCTCAAGTTTTGGAAGCTCCCGAAGTTCTGGCGATGTAAAAGCAGCGTTTTCTGGGCCTCGGCGAGCGCTTAAATAAATATCCCGTACCCCACTAATTTTAAATGCGTCGATCGCGTGATCAGCGGTATCGGTTGGATCTAACTCGGAAGGCTCTAGGGCCAACATTCGAGCAACATCCATGGCAACATTGCCCGCACCAATTACGACCGCTGTGTCACAATTAAGTGGAACATCTGTTTCTGCAAAATCTGGATGCGCGTTATACCAAGGAACAAAATCAGCAGCCGACATTGATCCATATAAATCTTCACCAGGAATCCCAAGTTTTTTACCTAAGGATGAGCCCGTTGCAATAACGACGGCGTCGTAAATCTCTAGCAACTGTGCAACCGTAATTTCGCCACCAATCTCTACATTAGCAAAAAGGCGAAAATTTGGATCAGAAGCGATTTTTTCGAAGACTTTTGCAACCGTTTTTATCTTTGGGTGATCTGGTGCAACTCCGCTGCGCACTAAGCCCCATGGGGTCGGGAGGCGCTCAATCATGTCAATCGCAAAACTGCGTTCTTCACTTTGGAGATTGTGTAGCGCTTGTGCGGCAAAATATCCCGCTGGACCAGCGCCAATAATTGCTACTTTGTACGTAAGCATCGAGAGTTGAATTAGCTCTGTTGCTGCATTGACCACAGAGTCCAGATATGCGTTCTAACTGAACGTGGTTGGCGAAGGACGGTTACAATTTGGAAAGCGACATCAGCTGGACGTAAATAACTACGTAAATCCTCGGATCCCGGGGTTCTACCAACTTCTAATGCGAATTCAGTATCGGTCCCGGCTGGACAGATGAGTACTACTCGAACACCTTTTGCGCGTAGTTCGCGATCTAGGCCGCCTGCAAAACCAACCTGAGCATGCTTTGTCCCGGCATAAATTGATTCATCTCCACCACCACGGAAACCAGCAACGGATGCGGTAATTACGATATCTCCTTGGCCTTTTGCTAACATTGTTGGGAGCGTGGCACGAACAATATGAACCGTGCCTTCGTAGTTCGTCCGCATCATACGAATTATTTCATCATCACTGTAATCCAAAACAGATCCATACATACCGATTCCAGCATTTGGAACTACTGCATCGATTGTGCCAAAAACTTTGATCGCCTCGGCAGCGACCGCGCGCGCAATAGCCGGCTCAGATGAATCACCTGCAAGATATGTGGCGTGTGAACTGCCCAGTTCGTCGCAGAGGGCTTTGAGTCTTTCCTCGTTGCGGGCATTCAATACAACTTTGCAACCTTGCTCAACTAACTGCCTAGCCGCTGCTTCACCAATTCCCGAAGTAGCTCCTGTGATTACTACGACTTTGTCTTTAAGATTCTGCAATTCATAACTCATACATTGAATTCTACATTATTTTTGGCCCTGCTCAAGTGGGGATCAATAACCAATTCTACCCAGTGATTGGTGGCTGAACCGAAGGTCTGAACTCGAGTAAAATCCTCGACCAAAGTTCTCTGTTCGTCGTACGGCATATCTCCGGTTAAAGCGATTGAAAATTTCACAGGTACCTGGGCGGCGTTTGCTTACTTTTGATTGTGTAGGTGACATGTTTGAAGGATTGTGTATGAGTATGAACAAAAGAGCCGTTTAATGAAAACTTAGGAGAAACTAAAAGTTAGTTTTTCGTCAGGTGAACAAATAGAGTACCCACGCCTTAAATTTTTGCGAAATTAATCAGGGTTATGAGCTCCGTCTTCCTCCTTTGAAACATCTCTACGAAGAGTCCAAATGGCAAGTAATGTGAAAAAGCATACTGATACAAGGAAGCCGACTAGAAGTGAAGTGGGAACTCTCTTGGCAAAGATTAATACATAAAAATCTGGGATATAGAAGAAAATGAAAGCAAATGAAGCATTTTTGCGGATTGCAAACCAATCTTTATCTAAATAGTTAATGACGCATCGCCCAGAATAGACAGCATATGGAATTGCGGAACCAAGATCGACAGCAAAATATACCCAACCATTGATTCCATATCGGCCAAATACATCTTTAATAACAACCGCTCGGATGCATGCCCAAGCAATCACCAGAAAAATCCAAGCTTGCTGGGCTCTCTTCGCTTTTAAAAATGAGAAGTTTGTTTTGTTTTTCATAGAGGCTCAGGATAGGTGCTAACCTCAAGGGGCACTAAAATGAGCGCCATGAACACTTCGTACTCCTCGCAATCTTCGCGCCGAGCAGGTTATGTCATCCACGTAATGACCGCTAGCGGTGCCGTAGCCGGGTTGATTGCACTTCAGGCGGTCTTCAACGATAGTTGGCGTGCCGCACTGCTTTGGCTAATCGCTTGCCAAGTATTAGATGGCCTAGACGGCCCTATAGCTCGTAAATTCAACGTAACAATACACGCACCAATAATCGATGGGCATGTCCTTGATCTTGTTGTCGATTACGTTACTTGTGTTGTTGTTCCTGTCGCCTTACTTGCACGCCTGCAATTACTGCCTCAACATTTCGAAACATTAGTAGCAGGAGCAATCTTCCTGTCGTCGGCTCTTTGGTTTGCCCGCACTGATCAAGAAACGGACGATCATTGGTTTAATGGTTTTCCAGCAGTGTGGAATTTGGTTGTACCAACATTCTTGATATTTGGCTCATCTTCAACAGTTGTAATGATTGTTTCTTTGTTTCTTTGTGTTCTCCAATTGACTCGCTTTAAAATTCCCCATTTAGTACGTGTAGTACCTTTCAGAAAAATTACACTTCCTCTAACAGTTATTTATCTCGCCGATCTTTCAATTTTGTCATGGCAGTATTCAGATGCAACGGGAAGTCATCCAACACTTATTGAAAAGTACATCCTGTTTGGATTCCCACTTTACGTAACAGGAATTTCAATATGGAGAACCTGGTTTAAGAAATCTGTCTAGTTAAATCAACAACTTCCACTGTCAGAACAATTCGGGTATTAAAGATGAAAACTATGCGGGGCGGGAGAGAGCGGAGACGGCGAGATTTGAACTCGCGAAGGCGATTAAACCTTACCTCGTTAGCAGTGAGGCGCACTCGACCGGGCTATGCGACGTCTCCAAGTGTGAGCGTAGTTTACAGGCTAATTCAAGTAAATAATAACGTCGGCCTTGACCCGCGTGCGCTCTACCAATTGGGCATTTCTTTCATCGCTACCGTTTGCCCAGGCATGGGCAGCTCCGGGGCTCTTGCCATATTTCATGTGTCTGGCAACAAGTCGGGCCATTCGCCTGTCATTATCAACATCTAGAAACCAAGATTCCGTGAGCGTCTGCGCCACCTGCGACCAGCCATCACTTTCTAGAAGTAAATAATTTCCTTCGGTCAGAATCAGTGACGTATGTGGACGTATCACGCCTTCGGCGAAAATAGATTCTTCAATGTCGCGGTGGAATATTGGGAAATAGATGTCATTACTCGTATCGGTTTTAATTCGCCGCAACAAATCTACATAGCCATATGAATCGAAGGTATCAGGTGCCCCTTTTCTATCAATTCGTCCGAGCTTGTTCAATTGTACGTTACTTAAGTGGAATCCATCCATAGGTACTAAAGCCGTTGTTTCTTTTGGCAGTTTTTTCAAAAGATAACTCGAGAGTGTTGATTTACCTGCGCCAGGCTTTCCGACGAGACCGATTATTATCCGAGTATCTTTGCTTTGAATTAATGTGATGGCGCGCTCGAGTGCGGCTTCAAGGGAGTGAATTTCAACAGCCATCTATCACCTCTCTTGAAATCGTTGAATTGAACCTAGGTTATTAAAGTATTTTATCCTTCCTAACGCTAATTACTAATTGATAGAGTTAGGGAATGATTGCGCAACGAAAACTCGGTCCATATGAAGTTTCAGCAATAGGCATGGGCTGTATGCCACTCTCGATTCCGCATGAGCGAGATCGAAATCTCATTAATGAGCCCGATCGTGCCATTGCAGTCATTCACGCCGCCCTTGATGCTGGAATCACGCTTTTAGATACTGCCGATATTTACGCGCCGAGTTGGAACACTATGGGACACAATGAGATTCTTGTAGGTGAAGCCTTTCATAGTTGGAGTGGAACGCCAGAGCAGAAATCAAAAGTTGTCCTGACAACTAAAGCTGGAATCACTCGAGAAGAGAATGGAACCATGTTTGGTCTCTCGGGCAGAAACTCATCAAAACATTACCTTTATCGCGCAGTTGAATCTTCAGCCTTTAAAATGGGTCTTTCAAAGATTCCTCTGTGGCAACATCATCGAACAGATCCTTCAATTTCATATGAAGAGCAGTTTGAAAATGTTATGAGTCTAAAAGATCATGGTTATGTTGGCGAAATTGGAGTGAGCAATGTAAATGCTGAAATGCTTCGTCGAGCGATTGCAATTGGAGGAACACCAGAGCAAGGCGGCCTCATTTCTGTCCAAAATGAATTCAGCCCTCGCTATCGAAACTGGGCCGATGTTATCGACGTATGCAATCAATATGGCATTGCATTCCTACCTTGGGCGCCTCTTGGAGGGGCAGGTGGTTTTTCAAAAATTGCTACTGGGGAGTTAGGTGTGTTTAACAAAATTGCCAAGCAAAGAGGAGTTTCGGCCTATGCGATTACTATCGCTTGGCACTTGACTCAGTTCCCAACCTCGATTCCGATTCCAGGTGCTTCAAAATCTGCATCTATCCTTGATTCATTAGTTGGAACAACAATCTCATTAACAGCTGATGAAATTGCCGAACTCAATCAAAGTTGCGCTCCTAATGGTCCACTTGAAGGGGAACTATTAGATCTGCCTAAGTTTCGTGATTAAAAGCAAGTAACTTAATATGTATTAACGAGAAGTTGATCTCTTCTTGTAGGCTAAATCCATGGAAGAAAAGACCGCCGAAAGCCGCCGTGTTTATGACGTGCCACCAACAGAGGCCTATGCCGAGTTTATGACTTCGGGCTGGGCGCCTTCACCTTTACATGGCATCACACAAGATCCAGTCATCCCCTACTGTGTTGCACGCAGAGACAAACTATCTCAAGCCTTTACTGGGCTAAGAATTATTCTGCCAAGTGGAAACTCTAAAGTGCGTAGCAATGACACCGATTATCGGTTCCGCCCACATAGCGCCTTTATCTATTACACCGGCGTGCAAGGTGAAGAAGTCACATCTGATGCCGTATTGGTGATGGAACCAAATGGTGAGAGCCATGATTCGATTTTGTATATTCAACCGCGTTCTACTCGCGATACAAGTGCCTTCTACAACGATCGCAAATATGGCGAACTCTGGGTTGGGCGCCGTTATACAACCGAAGAGGCATCATTACGCTTTGGAATTGAAACTCGAAAAGTCGAAGATCTCAAAGCACTACTTAAAGATGGTACCCCAGCAGTTGCATTAGCCGGACTAGATTCCTTGGTTGATTCAATAATCAAGAAGAATCCACGGGGTACAGAGTTAGAAAATGTCGTATCTGTTGCCCGTCTGATTAAAGATGAGCACGAAATTCAAGAGATGCAAAAGGCTGTCGATGTTACTCACCGCGGATTCAACGATGTAATGCGTGCATTACCTGCGGCGATTACTACATCTCGCGGCGAGCGCGTAGTTGAGGCGGCATTTTTTGGTCGTGCTCGAATTGAAGGTAATGAGCTTGGTTACGACACTATTTCGGCAGCCGGTTCACATGCCTGTATTTTGCATTGGACCCGAAACGATGGTGAAGTTAAAAATGGTGACCTTTTATTACTCGATGCCGGCGTCGAGTTAGATTCCTTTTATACCGCCGATATAACCCGAACGTTTCCAATAAATGGAAAGTTCTCACCTGCCCAGCGATCTCTATACATGCTGGTATATGAGGCGCAGAAAGCAGGATTTGCAGCCATTCGTCCAGGGGTTGACTTTTTAGAAATCAATAAAGCTTGTCATAGCGTTTTAGCGCAAGGACTTGCCGATATGGGTGTCTTAACTATCAGCGCTGAAGAGTCTATGGACCCAGCAATCGGCTTACACAAACGCTGGACCTTGCACGGTGTGAGCCACATGCTTGGCCTTGATGTTCATGATTGTGCTCAAGCGCGTAAAGATCAATATACCGAAGCCACGTTAGAGGCTGGAATGATTTTAACTGTTGAGCCAGGACTTTATATACAACCCGATGATGAGTTATTCGCACCGCAATACCGAGGAATTGGAATTCGAATTGAAGATGATGTACTTGTGACCGAAACTGGTTACTTTAATTTGAGTGAAAATATGCCCCGCCATCCCGATGAAATCGAGGCATGGATGGCTTCACTGCGCTAGTTGTAATCCGCACCAAGCCGCAAGCAGCCCAAAGCTCACAGTTAATATGAGGTTTAATGCAGCATCTTTATAGCGACGCAATTCGTAGGCTAAAAAGATATCGAGCATAAACGTCGACCAAGTCGTGAAAGCACCTGCAAAACCAATAGCAAATAGCCCTCGAATATGTTCGCTACTTCGAAATGTCAGGCCGACCAAAAATGAACCCACAACATTAACTATGAATACTCCATATGGTTTTTGTGTGAACTTGCGAATATATTGATCAACGGCAAAGCGAGCAGGCGCACCGATCGATGCGCCAAGAATTATGTATAAGAAATTCATACGCGCACCGAAATTATTCTTCGAGCTAGTGGAAGAACTATGACAATAACCATCATCGAGAAAATCACGTTATGTGCCAAAAAAAGCATTCCTCCATCTTTTGGCTCAAGTGTTTGTGCGGCCACTGCCGAAAACGTTGTTAAACCTGCACAAAAGCCGGGTAAGAGTAAATGCCGAAGCGTGTTGTTCCCACGTCGCTCCATCAAAACAAGAAGCCCCGCAGCAAGTGCAACACCAATTAAGTTAGCGGCTAATACGCCGTTTCGGCTCTCATTTATGGCTTGGCCCAGGGTGTAACGAACAATCGTCCCGACGGTACCACCGATTGAAACTAGAAGTAGGGCTTTCAGTGTGGAAGCGTTTTCTTAGTAACTCCAGAAACAAGGCGAGTAACAACACTAATAATCAATGCCGCCAAAACTGCTGACCAAAAATTTGTCACATCTAGCTTGTCACTCCAGCGCGCGACCAACATCAAGATGGCGGCGTTGACGACAATTAAAAAAAGTCCTAGCGTCAAAATTACGGCTGGGAGCGTCAATATCTTAAGTAGTGAACCAAGCGTTGCATTGAGAAGACCGAAGAGAAGGGCAACCCAAAAGTAGGTTGTAAATCCACCCTTAACATCAATTCCTGGAATTAGCGCCGTTGCAACCCAAAACGAGACGGCCAGTGCAGCCCAACGAAGTAATAGTTTCATGCATTAAAGGATACCGTCTCGCTTGCGAATTTTGGAGCCCAACCACCGAGCGGGATCATACTTAATATCAACAACGCGCTCCTTCATGGGAATAATCGCATTATCAGTAATGCGGATGTGCTCAGGACACACTTCGGTACAGCACTTTGTAATATTGCACATTCCTAAGCCGTGTTCTTCTTGCGCGGTCTTCTTGCGGTTTCGCAACGTATCCAGAGGGTGCATATCCAACTCTGCGATACGAATAAAGAAT
>JAYTTL010000035.1:0-2563 GCA_043745325.1 Actinomycetes bacterium | reverse complement strand
TTCGTTCCGAGTTCTTTGTTAAAAAAGATGGCAAGCCGGGATTAAATGTGGACAAGTTATTGGCCGCAATCGATGCGGCAAAACTCAAACCGCTGTGGCGGGTATTGGTTGCACTATCGATTAGGCACGTTGGCCCTACGGCCGCCCAAGCTCTTGCCTCTTACTGTGGCTCCATTGATAAAATCGCAACGTCAACATCGAGTGAACTTGCGCAAATAGATGGCGTTGGTCCAACGATTGCAGAATCAATTGTGGAGTGGTTTAGCATCGATTGGCATCAGGAGATTATCGCCAAGTGGAAGCGCGCAGGTGTACGCGTAGAACAAGAGGCCATAGAGCAGGTATCTCAAACTCTGAGCGGACTAACCTTTGTAGTAACCGGCGGGCTAGAAAGCTTTAGCCGCGATGTAATCGCCGAAACGATTGCAACACATGGGGGCAAAGTGACAACTACGATTTCAAAAAAGACCGATTACTTATTGGTCGGTACCGACCCTGGATCTAAGTTAGCTAAGGCAACAGAAATTGGTGTAGCCATCATTGATGAGGCGAAATTTAAAGAATTACTGGCAGGTGGAGTAGTAGAATTTCAACTATGACCTACCTTGCCGCTGAAGCCCTGCGAGAACTCCCAATGCCACCCTATGCCTATGGTCTGGTTGCCTTTGGCATCTTTTCTCTTCTTCTCTACTTAGTTCTTCGTTTAGACCGGGATTAATTTGTCCCGAGTTGGTATCTATGGCGGAACCTTTGATCCGATTCATAATGGACATCTCCACGTAGTTAAACAACTTATTGAAAAAAAGATTATAGATCACTTACTCCTTGTTCCTGCGGGTCAACCTTTGCTTCGCGAAAACATACCCGTGGCATCGCCAGTGGCGCGTCGCGCAATGTGTCAACTTGCGTTAATAACGTTGCCAGAGCGCATTTCATCGCACGTTGAAGTAAGCCCCATTGAAATCCTGCGCGAGGGGCCAAGTTATGCCATTGATACTGTGGAGGCGGTTCGTACGGCATATCCATATGATGAAATATTTTTAATTGTAGGGGCCGATGCATTTTCAAAGATCGACCAGTGGCACCGTGCCGATGAGCTGCATGAACTTGTCTCGATTATCTGCATTAATCGCCCAGGATTTGCCCCCCATGGCATTGACATCGCCGCATTGGATGTTTCAGCCACCCAAGTGCGTGATGGCTCGAGCACCGAGATACCGGAAATTGTTGCCGCATTTATACGAGAGAATAACCTCTATGACAATTAGTACACGAACCCGAGAAATCACTCAAGCCGCCGCCGTTGCCGTATTAGAGAAGTTAGGCACAGATTTGGTGGCAATTGATTTGTCTGAACAGTTGGTCTTAAGTGAAGTATTTCTGATTGCTACTGGTCACAATATTGCTCAAGTAGATTCAATTGCCGACGAGGTTGAGCGTCAATTAACTGCAATTGGAGAAAAACCTGCCCGTCGCGAAAAAGGCGCTGAGTGGATTCTGCTTGATTATTCAGATTTAGTTGTTCACATTCAAAGTACTGAACTTCGCAAGTATTACATGCTCGATAGGTTGTGGAACGACTGCCCAAAAATTGAGTTAGATGCCGTGAAAGCCGCCACAGAACATGGCCGGTAATCGCATACTTTTATGGCGACACGGCCAAACCGATTGGAACATGGTCAATCGCTTTCAAGGTCACTCCGATATTCCACTCAATGATGTTGGTCGCTATCAAGTCAAACATGCCGCTGAAATTTTGGCCGGCATGAATCCCACCGCGATTATTTCAAGTGATTTAGGGCGTGCGCGTGATACTGCTCAAGCGTTAGCAGATTTAGTTGATCTTAGCGTCCGAAGCGATGAAAACTTGCGCGAAACAAATGGAGGATTGTGGGAAGGTAAGACAGGTACAGAAAATCGCGCGGAAGATTTTCAAAACTTCATTCGTTGGATAGATGGCGATGATAATCCTGCAGGTACTACTGGTGAAAAGCGAAGTGAAGTCGCTGATCGTGCCGTCAACGTAATAATGAGAGAGCTTGAGGGAAAGAGCGATCAACTATTAATTGTCGCCACTCATGGTGGTACTGCGCGCTGTGTTTTAGGTCAGCTTTTACAACTTCCACTTACACATTGGGGAGTGATTGGTGGACTTTCAAATGCATCATGGTCAATCCTTGAACGCAATCCACGTCAATGGAATTTGATGGAGCATAACGCCGGTTCTATTCCAGAGCCTGTCTATGGCGAAGAAAGTGGCGCGGCCGCCCCGTAATTCATACGGTAAGGTTTGCACTTCTCAAATAATTGGGGCTGTGGCGCAGCTGGTAGCGCACCTGCATGGCATGCAGGGGGTCAGGGGTTCAAATC
Organism: Actinomycetes bacterium; assembly: GCA_043745325.1. Classification (GTDB taxonomy): domain Bacteria; phylum Actinomycetota; class Actinomycetes; order Nanopelagicales; family Nanopelagicaceae; genus Planktophila. Next base: position 193 of record JAYTTL010000035.1, on the reverse strand, counting down.
CCCTCAGCTCCACAAATGTGATGTCCCGCGTCATAGGTAACACTTTTATTTCTTCTTCCGGCTTTTCTTGGTCACCTCATCCACCAAAATATTGGTCCAATAAGTTCTGGACGGAGCAATCTCGTGTTGTGAAAGTATTTCACCAGTTTTCTTTTCAACAACTGAAACTTTGTAGTGATCAACAACTACGTAT
>JAYTTL010000034.1:0-9470 GCA_043745325.1 Actinomycetes bacterium | reverse complement strand
TGTCAGTGTTGATCAACTGGCGGTCGTAGTTAATACAGAGGTCAACGCGAGTTGGAAATCCTTTACGACACTTGTCGGTGATACTCAAGATCGCAGTGTTTCATTTGTATCGGGAAAAATCTTGAGCGACCCAATCGCGCTTAGCGCCAAGATGGCTTGTTCGGGTGCGGACGCATCAGAGTTCATAGGCTTTGTTCGCGCCGAGGCCTATAGGCGTTTAGGAATTGATGATTTCAGCAAGCGATATCTGATGATTGCATCGCCAAAGGCAGGTTGCATCTGGTCTGGGCGGGCTCCTTTAGGGAGTTCAGCTTCAAGAAAAGGAACTGTAGTTTTACATGATTCGGGTGAGGCATTTATCATCGTCCACGAACTCGGACATACTTTTGGTTTAGGACACACGAATTTTCTACGCTGCAATGATGGAAAAAAAGATGGTGCGTGGAGTGATACGTGCAAAGCCGTTGAATACGGTGGCACCGTTGATGTAATGGGAAATAAGGCAACTAACTCTCCGCTCAATACATATCATCAATGGCGAATGGGGCTACTCGATGATTCACAAGTAAAACAAATTTGGCAGAGCGAAAACGTTAATCTTGTTCCATCGGATTTTGCGCAAGGCCTGCGAGCAATTTATTTGCGCGACGGTAAAGCAGCCTATTGGATTGAATATCGACGTACATTAAGTGGAGTCGGCTATAAACCCGGTCTTGTAATTTTTCGAATCGATCCTCCACCCATTTCATCAGTGGTCTCACTCAATCCAGAGGATATGACCGCTAACGAATTTGGCGAGGGGTTGAGCACCGATGTATGGATGCTCAATCTTGATACGTATAGTTACTCGAATTCGAAATTCGTTAATGGTTCGATGACGGCATTAACCGCCGGCACGTATTCAGGCAATGTCTCTTTTAGCGCAGCGGCATCTGAAACTGGCGCGGTGGTTGCGGTAAAAATCAAACCCGATGTGACTCCGCCGCCTGCTCCCAACTTACTTGCATTTAGTGAGTGGCGATTTCCTGGTATTGAAATTACGAAACCCGGATATGCCGATGCCGATACTGCAATCGCATCTTTTCAAGGGTTGGTAGATGGAAAAATTACAGATTTCCCCGTTACACCAATTGATAACTGGCGCCCAACATACCTAAACCCTTTTAGCGCACCGATAACCGTTCATGTGCGCGAGCTTCCCGAAGGCACGTACACATTTGCCCTGCGGGCTACTGATGTGGCGGGAAATGTAAGCCAGTGGTCGCCATCGATTAAGGTCAACATTGATCGAGGACGTCCGGTGGTAACAAATGATGTGCGAATTTTAAGTATTAGTGGAGATCAAATTTCGGCGACGTGGACTGGGGCAAAGGATGCAGGCAGCGGTCTTTGTCTGACAAATCTAGTAAATAGCGATGGAATAATTGTGCAAAGCAGTGCAGCGAAAACGGCGCCCGTATTTAAGTTGACTGATGGCGTCACTTTACGTGTTAACGCTCAGATTTTTGATTGCACAGGAAATGGTATTACGGGTGAGTTATCGGCGGTTAACGTTTTAGTACCGGCAGATAAATCTTCACGCACCGGAAATTGGTCATCGGCCGGATCCCCTTATGCGTTAGGTGCGCTTAAGTGCACTGGAAAATGTACGGCATCGTTTTCAGTGCAGAATCGTTTTGATTTATTGGTTGGCACAGGAGCATCGACAATCACAACCGGTGCACAGACTTTGGCGACGGTTGCGGATTCAAAGGTAGCAAAACTGCGAATTGGTGCGAGCGTTGATACAGGTATTGGAAGAAAAACCATTCGAGTTAGCGGAAGCAACTTTGTTCTTATTGGCATGGCCTCGATAAACGCTAGTTTTACGAACTCAAAAGATTTCGATCGCCAACCCATAGTGATCGATCCGTCATTAAGTGATGCCAAGCAAGCCACCTTAGCTACGTACGGTTTCTCAATAAATGATTTTAGTCAAGAATGGAAAGTCCTGCCCATGAGTGGTGGAACAACATTGGCTGATCCGTCGCTAGATTTGTGTAATGGAGTATATAAATCTGAAAAAGATCGTATCGAGCGCCGTCAAGTTACCGTAACAAAAATTGATTCACCTTTTTCATTTTTATCTTCGGAAGTCGTTCGATACTCATCGGTTACCGCTGCCCAAGCCGCGCAGCGCGAACTTGTCGCGGCTTTGACCACGTGTCAGATTGAAAAAGGTTTTAAAGACCCAACCGGTGGGCAAGTGCCTTATCTCTTTAGCGAGATTAGAAATCTGCCGCAAGGTTTAGTCCCTGAAAACTCTCGTGTAATCGTTCGAACACAGATTGATAGTGGCGTTAATGCACGTCAACTCATCGGAATTTATCAATTCAATGGAGCAATCTTTACCGGGCTTTACGTCATGAAGAAGGGCGAAACGCAGTTTAGCGAGGCTCAAATTTCTACGTGGTTGCAGATGGCCGTGGTCTTAGCTAATCGAATTCGCGGATAGTGGGCTGACTTGATGGATCGAAAATTGAAGTTTCTGGAAAAAAATATACTTTCCTAACAGCGTCCGAGTGTAACCAGCGTAACTTTCTATGGAAAAAGTGAGTTAAAAGAGAGGTTTAATTACAGTTCGAAATGCATTTACTGGTACGTAGCGTATAATTTGAAGGTGAAATATGCTAACAAAATCTGCGCGCTCGCGCTCGCTCTTTTGTTGTCGAACTTTTTCCCCGCGGCCCAGGCGGCACCTGCGGTTGTAAAACCTAAAGTTTTAAGCGTCAGCGTCTTAGCAAGTACGGCCACTGTTACGTGGAGTTCGCCAAAACTACCCAAAGGCGCTTTTTTTGAGATAGAGATTTCTAGTACATTTCCAACGCCCTTCATACGCGTCCTTCGTTCAGCCGATACTACTATTACAAACACACTGAACCCTTATACGAAATATAACGTCCGTGTGAAATCTAAAGGAATAGCACTAGGCGCGTGGTCAAACTCCAAAGGGTTTATTACCCTTGGAGATCCTGTTAACAATGTAAGTATTGTTAAAACAACCCACACATCGGTTGAAGTTGCTTGGGAAGAGAGCGTCGGTGCAACAGGTTACGACGTTACTCTCAATAATGCTGTGCCAAAGCGAACAAAGACGCCTAATTTCACCTTTTCCGGACTGAAGCCGGGTACTGTCGGTCAATTCTCCGTACGTCCAATTTCGGGCGTCAACAAAGGAGAGCCAACTCCGTTTTTTGAATTTTCAACACTTACTTCAGGGCCAACATCGCTGAAATCTTCCCTGATAACAACAAACTCCTTTCTTCTTGAGTGGCTAGGTGTTGAGGGAGCGTCCAGCTATAACGTATTTAAGAACGGCGTTTTCTTAGCTAGTTCAAAGACAACTTCCCTTGCAGTTAAATCATTATTGCCTGATGTTGCCGCAGACTATTGGGTTGAAGCGGTATTCACGGACGTCGTTACCGAGGCCTCTGAAAAGATAAATGTTAAGACCGAACAAGAAGTTTTGGCAGTACCAACGGCTCCGATAGTTTCAGCGGTAACGTCAGTGGCTGCGACTGTAAGTTGGGCGCTTGCACCAAAAGCGACGTCTTACACAGTCACGTTATATGACTCATTGGGTCAAACTGTTGTTGCAACAAAGAATATAAATTTCAGTATTACATCGACACAATTTACCGGCTTAGCGCCTCTGACCGGATACTCAGTGGGAATCGTCGTTGTCAACGGTAATAACTCGTCAAAACAATCATCTTTAGCGGTGTTTACCACACTTAAGACCGAGCTCACCGGGTTAGTTACCTCGAATATCACCACGACAGGAATTACTTTGGGCTGGAGTTCAATCCCAGCGGCGACAACGTATGAAGTTCTTAGAGATGGGTTAGTAATAGCTTCATCGCTTGCGCCGACCACGCTTTCATATGGATTTTCATCCCTTGCCCCTGGTGTTACGTACAAACTTGGCGTTCGTGCGACATACCTCAACGGCGCTCAGGTCTCTACGACCACAGAGCTCAAAGAGATCTCAGTGGCGACTCTGATTGACACTTCGTATAAGCCAGCGATTAATACCAACCCTGTGATCACTCTTCCTTATGCCGCAAATCCAATTGTGGGCGCAACACTCACGAGCACAACAGGTATTTGGACTTCTGTGCCGGCGGTTTCGTCATATACCTATCAATGGCAGCGATCTGCCGATGGAACCGATGCTAATTACAGTGATATTTCAGGTGCTACAGGTTTGACGTACGTAGTGGTTTCTTTGGATGTTGGCGTCAGGCTTAGAATTAAAGTCACAGCCACTAACACGAACGGTACAGGAACAGTATTTTCAGCGGCAACGTTAGTAGGGGCAGTTGGATATAACCTCACTGCCCCAATTGTGCGTGGCACTTTTGTCGTTGGACAGATTTTAGAAGCAACTGATGGAACGTGGTCATCTCCATATGCAATTGTTTATGGTTACCAGTGGAGGCGCGACGGAGTTGCTATAACTTCAAATGGAGTTTCATCTACATACACACTTGTAAATGCCGATATTAGTACGGTAATAACAGTCACCGTAACGGCTTCCACACCTCAAGGCTCACTGGCCGTAACAAGTCCAGCTAGAGGATCTGTGATCGCCGTAAATAATTCAGTTCTACCTACTACTTCTGGAACCTTACGTGTGGGTGGAACACTTACCGTTGCACCAGGTACGTGGCTCGGTGCCACAACAATAACTCAACAGTGGCAGTCAAGTAGTGATGGCGTCGTGTGGAATGCAATTACTGGCGCCACATCATTGACGTATGTATTAACCTCGGCGGAATCTGGACTGTATATACGTGCTCAGGTCTTTGGAAATAGAACAATTGGCTCAACTGTCTACCAAATCACGGCAAACACGGCTGCTACTGCGGTGGTACCAACCTCAAACGTGAGTAACTCCGTTTTGCCGGTCGTTTCAGGGAATTTACTATCTGGACAGAGTTTAACGACGACCAACGGCACTTGGTCGACCTCTGGAACATTTACTTACCAGTGGCAAAGCTCGGCCAACGGAACGGCTTGGAGCAATATCTCTAGTGCAACTGCCAGCACCTTTGTTCTTACAGGGAGTGAAACAAATCAATATGTTCGAGTACAAGTGACTAACTCGATTTCATCTGGAGCCATCTCGGGTACTGCTTATTCAATTGCCACGGTTAAAATTGGTGCGCCGTATAACACCGCGCTCCCAGTAATTTCAGGAACTTTGCGAATCGGTTCGACCCAAACCGTCACAACAGGAACGTGGGGAAATACTCCTACTTCTTTTGCTTATCAATGGCAAAGCTCGACAAATGGAATCTCCTGGATAGATATTGGGGGTTGGTCTACTTCAACGTATCTGCCAACATTTGATATTTGTAATGCAAAGATAAGAGTGATTGTTGCAGCGATAAATGGAACAGATACTGCAACCGTTACATCGGCGAGTATTGAAGGCTTCTTGCCACCCGTGGCTCCAACTACGCTTCCAGTTCTCACTGACACGAACACAGTGGGGTCGACCTTTACAACAAGTCGAGGTGTTTGGCCAAGCACGCCAAATACTGGCTCTGGAGGACCATTCCAAACCTACCAATGGGAGCGATCTGCCGATGGCGGTACTTCGTGGACAAACATCGCCGGAGCAACAGGGCGTACATATCTGACCGTTGCAGGTGATGCTGGTTATCGAATAAGAGTGCGAGAGACATTGACGACTAATACAGGCTCAAGCTCGGCATATACCTCGACATCGCCGAATCTAAATCCTTAACCCTAAAGCGCAGCCCTGCCCTAAAATTATTCAGGTCGAGTAATTAGTTTCTCTTTAAATCTCGATAAAAATTTTCGTGTTCTCCAATTACTTCCCACGTGATTACTCTCTTTGTTTCATTTATGCTGTAACCGAGAAGCCACTGATTTTTGCCTAATTTGAATTTATAGACGCAAAGGTTGGAAAGATCCCCACGTTTTTCTTGCCCAAGTTGTGGGTTTTCGAGCACTGCATTCATGCTTTCATGAAGGAAGACTAGTTCTCGCTTAGTGAGTCTTTTGTACAGCCTTAGAGATTGATTCGGACGGGCATACTCATAAGAGTATTTTACTACAAATGTAGTAAATGTGAAAACTCCTTGGAGTATGGATATTTTTACTACGAGAGCGCGTTCAGTCGTTCGACATCCGCGACAGATAGCTCAACAATCTGGATAATTTCATTCAACTGTTCAACGGTACGTGCCGAAGCAATAGGCGCACTGACCGTGGGTTGTGCTCGAAGCCATCCCAAAGCAATTGCGGCTAAAGGCACATCATTGTGTGCACGTGAGATTTCGTCCATTGCGGCGATGATGGCAAAACCCTTTTCAGTTGCATATTCACGTGCGCCAGCGGCCCGCTTTGAGTCAACCTCGGTTACTCCAGGGCGATATTTTCCGCTTAAAAATCCACGAGCAATTCCGTAAAAAGGAATATTTGATATTCCAAACTCAGTTACGGCTTCGGCCATCCCATTTTCATACGTTGTGCGATCAACTAAGTTATATAAATCCTGCACAGCGCAGTATGCGGGCAAGTAGTTCTCTTGACTTATTTTCATTGCAAGACGAAGACGCTCAGGTGAAAAGTTTGAGGCGGCTATATAGCGAACTTTGCCCTGAGCGATGAGTTGACCATAGGCGGCAAGAACCTCCTCCATCGGAACCGTGGCATCATCTTCGTGGCTATAGTAAAGATCTATGTAATCAGTCTGTAAGCGGTTGAGTGACTCTTCGCAGGCAGCAAAGATATTTGCAGCCGATAACCCTGGGCGCTGATCCATTTTTGAAACCTTTGTCGCAATCACCATAGTCGCGCGGTTGGTTCGGGCCTTCATCCATGAACCAATGATGGTTTCAGATTCGCCACCGACATGGCCTTCTACCCACTGGCTGTACACGTCGGCGGTGTCGATAAAATTGCCACCGTGGGCAAAATAGGCATCCATGACGGCATGAGATTGGGCCTCATCGGCATTAGAGCCGAAGATGTTGCTTCCAAGGCATAACGGGTGAACAACAAGGTCGGTCTCTGGAATAGTAATCATGTACGCACATTAAGGCACAATTACGCCGTGGTCGAAACAACGGGTGGTTTTACGAGTGAGGGTTTGGCCCTTGAAGCACGCACTTTGGTTTTGCCCTCGTTGACGCAGGCCGAAGCAGTTGAAATTGGTGAGATCGCCAAAGCCATTGCAACCGAGCGCGCGCTGCCAATCGCAATCGAAGTTCGATTAAAAGAGTGGGTAGTTTTTCACGTATCACTGCCAGGTTCAACGGCAGAAAATGATGCGTGGATTGCACGCAAAGCACGCGTGAGCTTGGCAACTAAGAATTCAACGATGTATGAAAGAGTTTTAGCTGAGGAGCAGGACATTAATTGGTATGAAGTTAAAGGTATGCCAGAAGAGACTCATGCAATCCATGGTGGCGCACTGCCCTTAAATGTTTCTGGCATTGGTCTCGTTGGCATTTTGCTCATTAGTGGTCTGCCTCAAGTGCAAGATCATTTGCTGGGCGTTGAAATTATTGTCGAATTTTTAGCGCGCAAAGGCGAATTGTGTTGAGTATCTGGGTTGCCGGCGAAGTTCTTATTGATATCTTGCCAAGCGGGGCAGTTGTTGGAGGGGGTCCAGCTAATACGGCGAGAGCGCTAGCGCGCTTGGGACATGAAGTTGATTTTATCGGTGGTCTTTCAACCGATAACCATGGCGTCAATGCACGAAAAAAGTTAGAACGTGATGGAGTTGGCTTAGCGCTCAGCATGGTGAGTGATCTACCCACGTGCACCGCGACCGTAGATTTAGATTCAATTGATGGAGCACGTTATGAATTTTTAATTAATGGAACCGCAACTTTTGATTTTCACGCATCGTGGATGCCAGATCCTTCAGTATTAAAGCCATCGGTACTCCATATTGGTACATTGGCCACGATTATCGAGCCAGGTGCAAGAGTTTTATTTGATTGGGCGATGCGCGTTGGCGAATATGCACCGATTATCTTTGATCCAAATGTACGTCCATCGGTTATGTCAGAGCGCACAATGTATTCGGCCTCCGTTGAAAAGTGGGTGAGTATTTCATCTATTGTAAAAGTTAGTGATGAGGATATTAAATGGCTATATCCAGATGAGAGCTTGGATGAGGTTGCCCATCGCTGGATTGAGCAGGGCGTTAACTGCGTCATTGTTACCCGTGGTGCGCGTGGATTAATCGGATTTACCGAGCATGGATTCGAAGAAGTAGATGGCGAAAAGGTCGTTGTAATCGACACTGTGGGTGCAGGCGACACGGTGGGAGCAATCATTGTTGAAGGAGTTATTGAACACTCAGTAGCGGGTCTTCAAGGTCACGAACTTAACGCACTACTACACAAAGCCGCAATTGCGGCGGGAATAACCTGCTCACGCGCAGGGGCCGAGCCCCCGCGAAGACATGAACTCATAGAAGCGATGGAAAAATAAATGCAGTTTATTGATGATGCCGAATTCCAAATTGCAATCGATGATGACAATGGGGGGCGTATCGCTTCGCTCAAATGGCGCGATAATGAATTCGCCGTCCCATTTCGTGGCCAAGTTCATACATCGGGATGGTACTCAATGGTGCCGTGGGCCGGTCGAATCAACGAGGGATTAATTACTAATTCAAAAGGAGTGAGTTTTCAACTACCAGCAACTATTGATCCGCCGCATGCTTTGCATGGCTTTGGTTTAATCTCATCGTGGCAAGAGATTGGACCTGGAAGATCGTTACTGCACTTACCTGCGCCTTATAACGGCGCGAGCGTCGAACAGCGAATTGAAGTTCTTGATGATGCCATTCGATGGTCACTTGAATATGATGCTAATGGCTGTGACTTACCCGTTTGGATGGGAATGCATCCGTGGTTTGCCCGTGATCTAGATCGTGGTTCAAGTGCTGAAATCGAATTTGAAGCAACGCAGATGCTTGTGCGCAACTTTGAAGGTATTCCAACCGGTGAGCGGTGCGCACCCACGCCTGAGCCTTGGGATGATGCATTTACTGGCGTTAAAGGGACCCCGGCCGTTGTTTGGGACGGGGTTGCGCGAATTTCAATTGAAAGTGATGCTCCGTGGTGGGTTGTATATTCTGAAGATAGCGAAGGTATATGCATCGAACCGCAAACGGCGCCGCCCGATGCGCAGAATTTGGGAATCACCGGCGAAGATTATATTGAAGCTTTGTTTGTCTTCGAGCGCCTAGATATGGATTAACACATGATTACAGGCCGTCCCAAGATCATTGTTATTGATCGCTGCTATCACGGAAGTGTCGATGAAAGCTTTGCCACTCTTGATGAGACCGAGAAAACAGTAGCCCGCTAAGGAAATATCGGGGCTCCCGTCGCATTAGATGTTACGACTCGTGTTGTCGCCTTCAACGACATTGC
>JAYTTL010000033.1:0-2596 GCA_043745325.1 Actinomycetes bacterium | reverse complement strand
TAGTTGATGCAAATCCACCAAAAAGTTTAATTCGTCGCAACCGCACCGAAGTTATTGTTTACAAAGACGAGGTTTAGGCAGAGGTTAGAAAAGCGGTACGCCCAGCCCACTTGCCAAGTATTTGTTCGGCAGGAGATTTCAAGATCGACTCTAAAACTGTGGCATACACATCTCTAAAATCAGTTGTTACCGCGAGATCACCATTAACAAGTTTTGAAAGTGAAGGTTGATCTCCGTAAAAACCACCTTTAACTTTTTCGCCAATCACAAACATAGGTCCCGCCGTGCCATGATCGGTGCCTTGAGATGCATTGCCTTTTACTCGTCGCCCGAACTCGCTATAAACCATGACCGTCACATCATTGAGGCGGGTTGTAGATTTCAGTTGGTTCATAAAGCGAGCTAATGAATTTGAGACTACCCCAAGGAGTTCAGCTTGAGCATTGGCCTCGTTGGCATGCGTATCGAAACCACCCAATGAGACTGACCAAACTTTTGTCGGAGAACCGGCTGCGATTAATTTGGCGACAACATCTAACTGTTGAGTGAGATTACTATCGCCACCTGCATTTCCGCCATTGACAGTTGGCAAGTCAGGGGCAACTGGGGCTGGGGATTTTAGAATAGGTGTAATTGAGGTAGAGAGGTTAAATAAATTGCGCATTGATGTTGCAGCCGCCGCCATTAACTTCGAATCCGCGCGAGCAGACTTAGATAATTGAATACATTGCGTTGCAAGGCCTCCTCTTGGAATAACTAATCCACCGAGAGGCAGTGCAGAGCCCGATAGTTTTGTTCCGGCGAGCATTGGGGGTAAAACAGATCCTAGTGAGATGGCGAGCATCGGATCTTCGCTCTGCGAATCCAACCACCGACCCAACCAGCCACTACTAATGTGGCGATCAGGTGATGCGGTTTGCCACTTGGCCATTGAGGAAAAATGCGAGAGATCGGGCTTTGGATAGCCAACTCCACGGATAATTGCGACCTTGCCCATATCCCACAGCGTCTTAATTCCAGTCATCGAAGGGTTCAGAGCAAGATCTGCATCAAGGGGCAACATCGCCTCGGCTTTATATGAAATTTCTGGGCGAGATGAGAAATAAATCGGATCTTTAAATGGAATCACCGTGTTTAAACCATCATTGCCGCCATACAAAGTTACGACAACGAGAATTGGGGTATCGGGCGCCAGTGGACGATTAATCGCAGCTTCCGCGATTTGGTCGAGGGACAAGAGATTTGATGTAGCGCCGACAATTGCGGCACCGGACGTTAGTTTAAGAAATTTGCGCCGACTCACTGTATCCATGGTGTTCACTTAAGCACTCACGATGTATTCAGGGCTACATAAGGCAAGTAAGGCGAACTGCGCAGGATCATCAAGTGAGGCCCTCAGTGCACTTTGTGTACGGGCGCTCCATTCAGGCAGAGCTAACCAATCAGCACTATCCCGAACTCGGGATTCTATGGGGATGCTTAAAAGGGCATTGAGATTACTTTGTTTAATTAACCACGCGGCAAAGGAGATTCGATACTGAGCGGTTGCAGATGACAACCAGGCCTCACCTGCCGGCCAGCCACCAACATTCGGCGGGGCAAAAGGTATTTGATTTAACTTATCTAAATAACTCATAAGTTGACCCGGAGTTGCCAACTTCGATGGGGTCAATTCAAGTGCCCGGCAGGCAGAGATAAACCACTCAACCGGGGATTTAACCAATTCATATTGTGGGTTACTCATCGCAGAATCACTGGCCATTGCAACCACCGCATTGTTAATAGTTCGATCTGCAAAAGCCGTTTTAGCGGCAAAGCCGTCAGGCATTACTTCGCTACTTGAAATGAATCGGTACCACAAACGTTCGGCGATAAATACCGCACAATCATTTCGTGCGACTAAAAAATCTGCGAGTGAGTCACCTGTAAAGACAGCAGTCGTTCCTAATAAAGTAACTGGATTTGCGTCGCGTCGCTTCTGATTAACACTGACGAAACCTGAACTTCGCACGACTTGGTATCCAGTTAACGCTCGGGCGATGGCTTTAACGTCATCTTCGCTATAGCGATTTACACCTAAGACAAAGAGCTCCATCAATTCGCGCCCTAAGTTCTCATTCGGCGCTTTAAAGGTACTATCCTGACCATCTAACCAAAACTGGAGCGCGCCGTCGTTAAGCATCGCTTTTGTCATTGAGTAAAAATTACCGAGCGAGTTAGTTCGCAAAACTTTATTTTGGTTAAACATTGGTAGGGCATAGTTTAATTTCTGAATCGATGTTGCCCAGTGGCCATGCCAAAACCAAACCATACGCTCGGTCAAACCGTGATCACTAAGGGCCATTCGATCGAGCCACCACAAACCCATCTGTTCACTTTGATAACGCATTGCAATTGCAAACTCAACAATTTGAGGTGTATTTGGCTCTGGACGCTTTCCAAGATCTGTAATATCTGGCTCTTTAATTCCCGATGCACCTGCATCAGTGGCGGGCACTGTCAAAAACTTAGTGCGTGTTGCTTCCACGCCATCTTTAAGGGCTTGCACATATTCACCTGGTCGAGGGCCAAAACCAAAGCGATGAAATAATCTAGA
>JAYTTL010000032.1:0-2611 GCA_043745325.1 Actinomycetes bacterium | reverse complement strand
TAAATCGGGACCTGCATGCGGGACGCAACCTAGTTGGGTTACGTACTGCAATATTTAATACAAAGTTACGGCAACTAGAATCAAGACAAATATCGCCGCCGCATCCGGGGAGCGCCGCTCATCGGAACTGCCAGGTTCAGGCCGCTGACTACGGGAAACCGACTTGTTGGTGTTGTGACTTATACTTTGCATTGGTTGGGAGTCTTCAAGCTTCACTAATGACGCGGACATGGTGAACAACATGATAATGTTTATTTTCATGCAGAATGGGGTTTGTGCGTGGGCACCTCTTTCAGGCAATACGCTTCGCGACGGTGGCTGATCGAAACCGTTCGATCATCATCCACTCTAATGTATGGCGAAGGCCTTCCCGCAATGAGATGAAGTTCTCAATTTGAAGAATCCGTTTAGCTTTCACATTGTCTGCACAGGTAACTGCAACATCTCCGAACTGGAGAGTTGACATGTTTATTAATGCGATCTTTCCGGTGACTTCTTGAATAACTTTAATCAAAGCTTTCAAGGTAATGGGTTGACCCGCACCAATATTTACAATATCACTAGCGCATGTGGCCGCTGTCATTGCGTTTACGACGCAACGCGCTATGTCTCCGACGTAAGTAAAATCGCGCTCCATCGAGCCATCGCCGAATACGGTGATTGGTACACCCGTATGTACAGCTTTCAGAAATCGAAGAATCGCCAACCCTTCTCTTTGTCTTGGACCATAAACACTAAAAGGCCGTAGGGAGATACAGCTCATCCTTCCACCAAGAGTGTGGATGCGACACAGATGCTCTGCTGCTAATTTAGTCACAGCATATGGAGATATAGGGACGCAAACGTCACCCTCAGTGCTTGGGCGTACCAAAGCCTTCTCCATAAACGGAACCAGAGCTAATATTGACTACCCTGCTGCACCCAGCAAGAACAGCACTATTCAATACTCTTTCAGTACCGGCAACATTGACACTCACGTACTCAACGGGGTTGTTAAGAGACTCACGTACTCCTGCAAGCGCTGCCAGATGAATAGTACACTCGGGCTTAAACTCGGAGAAAGATTCAAGCAGCAATGACTGATCTCGGATGTCTACCTCTCTAAATACAACCGGCCCCTTTCGCTGTATATCGCTCACGTTGTTTAGAAGACTTTCCCGACCCGAGGGCCCTTTTAGATTGTCTACGATACATACTTCATGCCCCTCCTCAAGGAGTCTCTCGCACACATGAAATCCGATGAACCCTGCACCACCGGTCACAAGTGCCTTCATTGGAGCTTCCTGAGTTCTTTCTCACGCACTGGCGGTAGTGTAATTCCGCTGCCGCTATTACATAGATCCTTCACGCACAATTTACGCCGCAAGGTAATCACTGAATGCGTCCCCATCACCATTGCTTTGTTCATTGCCCCGGCAGGATTTTGAGCGCCCGGAGATGCAACAGCAACTTGAACATGGAAATACCAGAGAACTGGTTCCGTTAGCGCCATACCAGACAATGAAAGAAAAGATATATACTCCTGAGCAACTGCAAACTGAAGTTCCGAATCTGGAACCATATCAACAAGCCCTTGATATATTACACAAACTTTATTGAAGCTATCAGATCTACCAAGGTTTTGGCCCTTTAACGACTCACGCCAATCAATTATCTTCCGCAACAACTCTCGTATCCGAACCCTCACAGTTTCTTCGCTGAGAGTTTCACTTTCTTTCTGTGCATTTAAGCTTCTTGCCATTTTTCTGAAGTCATCCAATATTGGCTTGTCCTCGTTGCTTTGCCAGTAGACTTCGGCGATAGCATTACCTTTGCTCTCCTTGGAGATAAGTTCCTCGCGTTCTGGCAGTGCCTCAACGCCAGTACCCACTGGCACAAGCTCATCCCACACAGTGCGCATAGTCACCATGAATATGTCTACACGCCTCACAATGTCGGAATCCCCGCACCTTACATGCAGTGCGGCTCTGAGAAGAAGTTTTCTAAACTCTGACAAAGGAGCTGAAATATTGAGGTGCCGCTTTTGGGCAACATTCGACAATTCCCGAAAACGCTGGCCAATCGACGGTGACAGTATCACTTGTAAACTTCTACTTTCTGTTCTTGTGCGGGCGAAAAACGACCCCACCGCGCTAAGTGCCTCTTGCATTTGTTCGCTGGAAAGTGGCACTAGAACCAAGAGTTCAAGAATAGGCTCAACTTGAGAGACGTTATCCATACGATTAATAAAGTCGATCAAGTATCGAAACTCCAATCCCTTTTTCCGCTCAGCGGATGAGAAACCCCTTTCCAGGATCGCCCGTGCGGCGTGGACTTCGTCCTCTCCTCTCCACGCATACCCCTCACTACAACTTAGCGGGGTCAATGGTGAAGACGCAAACGCCTCAAGAGCCCCTCTAGCTTTTTCCGGACTTAATGGCAAATAGAGATCCACTAGCCTCGCTGTTAGCGAACGTCTGTCCAATCGGCGATCTAATCCCATTGTCAACATCCCGATGCTAGAATCGGTGGTTCGCCCGGCTGCCACGAGGTTTTGTATCCGTGCGGGATATTTGACTTGCCAGATCAAGCCTTCGGCAACGTTGAGGAGTTCCAACTTTCTCTTTGGGTT
>JAYTTL010000031.1:0-2615 GCA_043745325.1 Actinomycetes bacterium | reverse complement strand
TTCACAATGTTAGGCATGGAGGTCGCCGACGACGTCCGCGGTCGAACTTTTGCCTTCGTTCAAAGCTTGATCCGCGTGGTTTTAGTTGGCGTATTGGCGATTGCGCCGTTAATTGCCGCGGCCGTTGGTCAACACACATTTAAATTTCAAAATACTCAGGTGAGCTACAACGGTGCATCGGTAACAATTCTTATTGCTGGTCTTTTTGCATCGTTAATCGGAGCGATCTCATATCACCAGATGAAGGATCGCCCCAATGTCTCCTTGTGGTCAGATATTGCAAATGCACTCAAAGGCGAACTAGGCAGCATTACCGGCGCACCTACTAAAGGAATTTTTATTGTCTTTGAAGGTGGGGAAGGAATTGGTAAATCGACTCAAGCAAAATTATTAAAGGAATGGCTCGAACAAGAGGGTGAGACCGTTGTTTCGACTCGAGAGCCAGGTGGCAGTGATTTAGGTGTTGAGATTCGAAAAATCTTACTCTCGCACGCCACGGGGGAAATAAGTCCGCGCGCTGAAGCGTTGCTGTATGCCGCCGATCGCGCGCATCATGTATTTGCCGTTATTCGCCCAGCACTTGCCGCTGGCAAAGTAGTCATTAGCGATCGTTATTTTGATTCATCCATTGCATATCAAGGTGCGGGCCGCGTTTTAGAGCCCGGCGAAGTGGCACGAATTTCGCGTTGGGCGACAGAGTCTTTATATCCAACGTTGACGTTGATAATTGATTTACCTGCAGAGGTTGGTCTGGCTCGATTACAACGCAAAGATCGCTTGGAGTCACAACCCATTGATTTCCATGAACGCGTGCGCCAAGAGTTTTTGCAGTTATCTCTTCTTGATCCCGAACGCTACTGTGTTATTGAAGGCAATCAATCGATTGCTCAAATTCACTCAGAAATCATTGCTCGTGTGAGTGAAATCCCCGCGCTCAAGCGCAATGCACGAGAAGACAAAGGCGCGTTATTGCTGCGCCCGATTAGGGCAGTGAATAAAGTTGTTAGATCTACGGCACATGTGACTAAGGCCGGCGCGGCTAGGGTAGTTAAGAAAGGCACACAAGCGGTGCGTGCGAGTACCGCGAAGGCGAGCACAAAGCCCGCCATTAAAAAGAAAACTGTGGGAAAAAAGAAATCGACCAAAAAATGAACACCACCGCCAGTGTCTATGACGACTTAGTTGGACAAGCGCACATCGTAGAAGTTTTACGAAAGGCAGTTGCGGCAACTCGAGACGTTGATGCAACCTCAGAGAGCAATAATCAGATGACGCATGCCTGGATATTTACCGGTCCCCCAGGATCAGGTCGCTCATCGGCGGCCAAAGCCTTTGCGCAGGCCCTCGTTTGCCCTCATGATGGGTGTGGCAGCTGTAACGCGTGCCGGAGTGTATTAAATGGCGCACATCCCGATGTTGAAGTTATTCGCACGCAAGGACTATCAATAAAGATCGATGAGATTCGAGAGCTCTTAGCCCGCGTCGCATGGGCGCCATCAATGGGTGGCTGGCGCGTTGTCGTAATGGAAGATGCCGATCGATTAACCGAATCTGCCGCTAACGCGCTTTTAAAAGCCATTGAAGAGCCGGGCAATCGCACCGTCTGGCTTTTATGCGCCCCAACTTTGCACGATGTACTACCTACAATTCGTAGTCGCTGCCGGCACTTGCAACTAACCACTCCTTCAACGGTTGCAGTTTCCCAAGTTTTACAGAAGCGCGATGGAATAAGCCCGCAGATGGCGCAATTTGCTGCACGTGTGAGTCAGGGCCATATCGGCCGCGCACGATATTTAGCTAAGAATGAAGCGGTGCGCAACACTCGCGCCTTAGTTATGAAACTGCCCTTAACTCTTAAAGGGATCTCATCGGCATTTGCTGGCGCACAAACTCTTGTTGATAGTGCCACCGAGCAAGCCATTGAATCGGCCGAGGCACGCAATCAAATTGAGATTGATGATTTATCTCTTGCCTATGGCAAAGGTGCAACTGGTCGCGGAATGGCCACTGGTGGCAGTAAAGCAATTAAAGAGTTAGAAAAGGAACAAAAGACGCGTAGCACGCGCATGGTCCGCGATGGGTTAGATGCTGCTCTTTTAGATATCGCTACTTTCTATCGCGATGTAATGATGGTGCAGGCAGGTAGCACTGATGCTTTAATCAATCAAGAGTTAGAACTTGAGATCAAAAACTATGCCGCACATACCAAAGCGCATACCACCATTACTAAAATTAACGCCATCATGACCGCCCGCACAAATTTGAGTCATAACGCCGCACCCCTATTAACTATGGAAGCACTCATGTGTGTTCTTGCACGCCAATTGTGAAACTGGTCGTACGATTCTAAAATCTAAACTCTTTTTAATCATCTTCACTTCACTCGCGCTTCTTTCGAGTTGCACATCGCAAACGGTGAAACCATTCCCAACTGCCACCAACGATGTATCAAAGCTGACATGGAAAAGCTGCCACGGGAATTTTCAATGTTCAATTTTAAAGGTCCCTATCGATTATAAGAACAAGTCTTTAGGCGATTTTGATATCGCTGTGATTCGCTACCGCAGCCCAAACCAACGAGATCCAATCGGTTCACTCGTCGTAAACCCGGGCGG
>JAYTTL010000030.1:0-9691 GCA_043745325.1 Actinomycetes bacterium | reverse complement strand
TGGCGAGACAGATGTAGCTTTTGATGAGAACAATCTCGACGCACATATCGTTGATTTGCTCGCTGCGATTCCTGGAATCGAAACGCTGGCTGGTTTAGTTGCCATAGATCCAAACACGTTAAAACAAAGCGCACGAATTGATTATTTAAGTGCGCTGGAGCGCCAAAGCGCATGGCTGCAAGCAGTAATGCAGCGAGCGATTGTCGCAGTTGCGGGTTCAGAAGCATCCTCCTCCGACAAAATGTGGGAGGGTATTGACGATGCTGAGCGTGAGGAGGTCGCTGCTGCACTACGTTTATCGGGTAATACCGCTCAAATGCGCATCGATGTAGCACGAACTTTGATTAATCATCTCCCTAATACCTGTTCAGCCCTTGCAATGGGGGAGATTTCTTCATCACATGCAACGGTAATCGCAAAGGAAACGGCGGCCGCGATCCGTGATGGAATTAGTGAGTTTGCGATCTACCAGATTGAAACGAGCGCACTTGCACACGCCGAATTCCACACTCCAGCTCAAGTCGCCAATAAAGTCCGTACAACGATTGCACAGTTTGCACCTGCCGAATTCGAAGAAGTAGTCGATCGTGCCCATCAAACCCGGCGGGTTAGTTGCTATAACGAGGCCGATGGAATGGCCACGGTCGTTGCAATCTTGCCAGCCCCTGATGCGCAGATGGTCATGAAGTCGATTGAAGCCTATATCTTACATATGAACGAGTTGGATGAGGCTAAGAGAAAAAACTTCTCTCCGAATGCTTTCAATGCTTGCAATATTGCTCATGAGGCAACGAGTACTTGGTCGCTGCTTTCAAGTGATAATAAGCGCGCAGATGCACTCACGGCCATTCTCTCGCAAGCCCTTGCTAGCGACACTGAACACGTACGGTCACACCGTCGTCCAGTGACAGTAAATGTCACTATTGATTTACCAACTCTGCTTGGTTTAGCAGAAAATCCCGGACAGCTCTCTGGCTATGGAGCAATTCCAGCATCGGTCGCACGCGAATTAGCATCAGATGCAACATGGAAGAGATTTATCACAGATCCGAAAACTGGAAATCTTTTAGATTACGGCCGCGAAAAGTATGAACCGCCTCAAGCCCTCGTTGACTTCTTACTTGCTCGAGATCGAACCTGTCGATTCCCGGGTTGTCGACAACCTGCATCAAGAAGCGATCTTGATCACGCTCAAAGTTGGGAGACTGGCGGAGAGACAAATGTTGAAAACCTTGGCTTGCTCTGTCGAAGGCATCACCGATTGAAAACCCATGGCAGATGGGCGCTGAAAAGTAAGGCAGATGGTTCGTGCGAATGGACTTCTCCTAATGGGAAAAACTATTTTGTCCCGGCCCGGCCCATTAATGAAAGCGTTTAATGAGATACTCTCGCAATGATTTGGTGGCCACCGCAGATTCCAACCCTTTCTTATGGCTTACTTACTCTGCGTCCAGTCATGGAGAGTGATATCCCGGAAATTTATAAATGTTGCCAAGATCCGGTAATTCCACGTTTCACGAGAGTTCCACAAAATTACACGATTGAACATGCAGAGTTCTTCGTCCGTGAAAAAATTCCAAAGTCGCTCACAGCAAAGAGTGAAATCCCTTTTGCGATTGATTACGGGAATGGTAGCGACACAACATTTTCCGGGGTTATCTCATTCCACAGCATGGATCTGCCAGATCTAGTCGCCGAAATCGGCTACTGGATTAACGCGAGTATGCGGGGCAAAGGTGTCGGCAAAACCGCAGCTCGAGTACTTACCAACTTTGGTTTTGAAACGATGGGCTTTGCACGAATAGAAGCACTCGTTGACGTTGACAATGTTGTCTCTAAGAAACTGTTGGAATCGGCAGGCTACACTCTTGATGGCATCTTGCGAAAAAAATCTCGTAGGTACGATGGTCGCCATGTTGACATGGCGTTATTCTCAGTTATTAAAGACGACTGGAAAGGGTTGTAATGGAGAGTTTGGCACTTCTCGTCACTATCCTGCTTCTGACTGCCTTTCTTAGCGGAGCAATTGCAATGGGCTTGACGAAGATTAAAACTAGTTCCTTTCCGCTCACGCTCATTCGTAGAGTTTTTCATGGCTTTTTTGTGGCATTATCGTTATTGGTGGGGATGATGTTTTTCATAAACTCCGATACAACTTTCGGCGTGCACCTTATTGGGCTCTATGGATTGATTATGGGATACATCGCGTTTCGACGTGAATACTTGCCTCATGTACGAATCATTACACCGCTCCTTGCAAGATTAGGATTTAGAAAAAGTTCAAACAATAAATCAATAAATAGCGGGCTTGGTCAGGGTGAATCGACTTCGCGTCATGGGCCAATCTTGAAATGGCGTCGAACTGGGCGCGCTGGTGGAAAAGATGGGAACGGCCCTGCTGGCCAGGATTAAATTTCTGCCACGACCTCTGTAAATTTCTGCCACGACCCCCGTGCTCCACTACATGAACATAGTTATCCACAATTTGGAACTCTCTCGAATCAAGTTCGCTCTATTAACTAATCTGCGGGAATGAATAGAAAAATAATCCGCGAGTACGACGTCCCAAAAACCACACCACGTTCTGGATTCTCAAAGCCAGAGCCACCAATATACGCTTCAGGGCCTTTACATCAACAGAGTTCGCCAGGGTCTTTACATCACCAAGGTTCCGCAGTTTCTTCACACCAACAGAGTTCGTCAGGATTTTCACATCAAAATAATTCGAGCCGCTCTGATGTAAAAACTCTTGGCGTGCTCGCTACTCCCCAATCCCGTTTGATTGCTTTTTTAATTGATGCCGCAGTGTTTGGATTTGGCCTAGGCATTATTTGGATCATCTGGTTTATAACTCTTGCCGAAAAGGGCACCACACCTGGCCATTATTTAATGGGTCAAGTTGTTGTTGATGCCAAGACGGGCCAATTATTCGGATGGAAAAAGATGGTGGTACGCGAAGTTCTCATTAAGGGGTTTCTCAATTGGCTTCTTGGCAGCTTTGTATTTATGGCCAATTACATTGTTGATGCCTCGTTTATTTTCACCAGCCGCCAAAGAACGCTTCATGATCTCATGGTTGGTTCGCAGGTTATTCAGTACAGCGATAAGACAATAATCAAGAAGTTAAAAGTAGACGAGATTGATGGGTGGCTCAATAAGTAAGAGGTTCCATAAGTAAGAGGTTCCATAAGTAATTCAACCGCGAAAGAGAACGACCGACCCAAGTAGACATGGGTCGGTCGTTTTACTTATGTCGAATCTCTTGAGAAGGTTCCGGACATCGAGTTGTCTTTGGGGCCGCCCGGCATTCGCCAAAGCGCTGCAACACACTTGCTTTAAAGGTAGAGCGGATCTGCGAACCTTTCAGGAGATTCGGAACCATTCAACTTTGGCAACGACCCAGATCTACACCCATGTTTCGGAGCAGCGATTGCAATCTTCCTGCCAACAGGCTCATCCAAGGGTTTAGCCGACTTCGGTGCTACCTCGCACGCCCCTTATTGAAAGAGCTAAACCAGTCCCGACGAGCGCCCACGTAACAACGTCACCTGTAATGCCTGGGAAGTGAATAAATTCCACAACGATGCTCAAAGCAAGGAGAATCGGCGTCGCTTTCGAAGTGAATCCACCGCGATATAGGGCGAGTCCGAGCAGGAAAACTCCAATTGCGCCAAGCATCAACATGGGCATAGCCACTGGGAAGACATGGTTTGCAATTCGATCTACGGCCGGCACCAATTCGCCCTCATGGCCAGAACTTGGAATTCCGAGCAGTACCAAGAACAGAGAAGCGTTGACCATGTGTCCGAGAGCCCCGAGAGCGGCGAGAATGCCACCAACGATTGCGAGAACGGAGCCCCTCTCTTGAATTCTGTTGGTGATGCCTGAAACAGCAATCAACCAAAAGACAATTCCAGGAATTCCGATGAGTAAAGAAAGTGAGAGACGATTGGAATGCGAAACGGCAGCAGAATAAACATCAGTTGGGGATTCTCCTATATTGGGTTGAACGACAGCGGCGAACAGCATGGCCAATGGCCAGGCGATCATCGCGCTACTTGTCATGTTGCGTCGAAAGCTCTTGCTCTTTTGGAACTGCATAACTTCTCCTTTGACGAGTTGGTGTGCAGTCAAATTTAGGCAGTTTGGAATCAAAAATCATCTGTCATCTGGTTCGTATTTTTCTGGCGGAAGGATGACTCTCTATATGCCAAAAGGCGGATACACAGAGGGGAATTTCTCACCTAGGATTCCTCAATGCCAAATGTTTCCGATATCCGGCGCAAATTAAGCAGTCGTCAGCTTTTCGCATGGGCACCTGATATCACTATCTCACTATTGCTAGTTTTAATCACGCAAGTAGCAGTGTGGGAGTTAGAGATTTTCCCCGGTTCGAAAGTACTAAACGCGTTTTTTGCATTTCTCTCGGCTGGTTCGCTTCTTTGGCGCCGCCACTTTCCGCTCCAAGTGCTCGCAGTCGTCGTCGCATCTCTCAGTGCTCAGTCTCTGCTTGCAGGCTCAGTTGAATCCGCGGCCACATTACTGCCTCTTCTATTTGCCATCTATTCTGCGGCTTCATTTGGTAAGTCGAGCTGGCTCATAGCGCTGCTTGGATTTTCTGGTTTAGCGATTTTCACTTTGAGGGACTCACAAGCCAAAACCGCCGGAGACTTCCTTTTCACACCCATCCTTTTGAGCATTGTGTTCATTTTGGGACGAGTAGTTTTCGCGCAACGTAAAAAAACTACCCTAGCCGAAGCAAATGCACACTCAATATGGAAAAATCATGCGGAGGTTGTTGCCACATCGATTACCCAAGAACGAACTCGCATTGCTCGCGAATTGCATGATGTGATCGCACACGGGGTCAGCGTCATGGCACTTCAGGCAGGAGCTGCGGAAAGTGTAATTGACCGGGATTCTGCGGCAGCCAAGAAAGCACTCCAAATAATTCGAGAGACGGGTCACGATGTCGTCCGAGAAATGACCAGTCTCGTATCGCTCTTGCGCGAAGAGCCGCCGACGATTTTGGAACCAATTCTCACTTTGGAATCTATCTCCTTTCTCGTCGAAAGACTGAGAAGGACGGGATTACACATTGATTATAAAAATAAAGCGATCGATACGCGTTTGAGTTCAGCGATTGAACTTGCAGCATGTCGGATAATTCAAGAAAGCCTTACGAATGCGTTGAAACACGCACCGCTCTCACCAACAAAAGTGGAGTTGAACCAAACAGAACATGATCTGGTCATCGACGTGGTTTCCGAAAACGTCACATTGACTTTTAGGAATGAGGGCGGTCGTGGACTCATCGGAATGAAAGAACGTATTTCCTTCGTCAATGGGGTTTTTGAAGCTGGAGCTTTTGGGGATGGATGGAGGATTCACGCCGTGATTCCGATTGCGCCATGATCAGAGTTCTAATTGTTGATGATCAGCCCGTGGTTCGCAATGGGATGAGAATGATTTTGGAGACCGACGCTGAGTTAGAGGTAGTAGGTGAGGCGAGTAATGGCCGTTTGGCAATCGAAGTGGCAGAGCAATGCGCTCCCGATGTGGTACTACTGGATTTGCGGATGCCAGAGATGGATGGGATATCTGCGACTCGTATTCTGATTGCAATGGCACGCCCTCCGAAGATTGTGGTTGTGACCGCTTTTGATCCCGATGAATATGTATTTAAAAGTCTTTCTGCAGGGGCTTCCGGGTTTCTGCTCAAAAGCGA
Source organism: Actinomycetes bacterium (assembly GCA_043745325.1). Taxonomy (GTDB): domain Bacteria; phylum Actinomycetota; class Actinomycetes; order Nanopelagicales; family Nanopelagicaceae; genus Planktophila. Next base: position 3,963 of record JAYTTL010000030.1, on the reverse strand, counting down.
TTCGCCTCATAGATTCATCGAGGCAGTGAAAGCTGCATTTCTCGGCGAATCTCTTTTCAGCCCAGAAGTGACTCGGCGATTAGTCGAACGATTTGTTCAGACCTCTTCAACGGCTCCTGCGCAGACACTGGTAGATCCGCTCACGGTGAGGGAGGTCGAGGTGCTCCTAAAAGTTGCTGAAGGTCATTCAAATAGGGAAATCGCAGCGGAATTATTTATTAGTTTAGGGACTGTTAAAACTCATGTTGCTCGTATTTTGGCAAAAATTGGAGTTAGGGATCGACTTCAGATGGTGGTCTTTGCCTATGAATCAGGTTGGGTACATCCTGGCGTGGTCCAGCCCGATGTCGTGAAACCCTGAATGAATTCAAAAACCTTACATCACTAGAATCGTATAAACCGACATCAGTATTCGAGCTTTTTGTTTCTGCACGCGAAGTAAAGGGAATCGTAAAGGGAATCGTAAAGGGAGAAGCAAAGATGAATCTGAGTAGTTTTATTCGCTCCTCATTTTCATTTCTTTGGCTACTCCCCCATAGTGGAGGTGCCGGGAATCGAACCCGGGTCCTTCGGTGCAAAAACAGGGCTTCTACGGGCGTAGTGTGATTAACGCTTTCTCAGTTCCGAAGTTTGGCCACACAGCTCTTCGACGAACTCATTTGCGAAACTGTTCTCTCACGTTGTTCGCAACACCAACGTGATGAAAAGCCCTCTATCGACGCTAGATTCCAGACCGAGAGCGGCATCTGGGCTAACGGATTCACGCTAGCTTATGCAGCTATTGTGTAATCGTCTGCGTATGTATTAGCAGTTATTTTTTGCACGGATTATTGGTTTACGAGATCATTCCGGCTTCCTCGGCCCGCTTCCCCTGCCTCAACGTCCAAAGTCGAGACCGTTCACCCCCAAGTTGTTTTCTACTACTCTTTCTTCGAGGCTTCAGGGACCCTTTAGGGATCGCATCAACTCTTCCAAATTGGTAGAGCAAACAGTTTGGAGAAAAAGAAACGTATTTCTCTTTCTCTATTTAATTGTCAATTTTCCGTTTTCTTCCTATTTCTTTACCGCTTATCACTCTTCACTGCCTACTGCCTACAACAAAGTTACCTCGCGAAAGATTCCTATCACCAGAATTTTTCTTGGGGTGGCTTAAAGGACCGTTAGTTTTTTGAGAAACTAAACAGGCAATCAAACCAGTGATGGCATAAGTGTAATTCATAGGAGTGCAATCTGGTTAATCAAGCACTTGTCACGCTCAGTAATCAAACTCTTTTCGAATTGGAGCGTTTGAAAATCGATTTTCCGAACCTGACCGACGTGTAGAAATTGAATACACGTACCTGGCTAAAGTCTAGAAATCGAAACTATATCTTTGGGCCGCCCGCTATTCCTCATAGCGCTTAGAGCTCTTTCCACTCTTGCCAGATGAACCCCGTGAAGTTACGCGTGCAACTTCACGATCGGCCTCACGAGTTTTGATCGCCTCTCGCTTATCGTGGGCTTTCTTTCCACGCGCTATCGCAATTTCAACTTTGGCTTTGCCATCCTTAAAATAAAGAGAAAGCGGAACCAAGGTATTTCCAGAACCTTTAAGTTTGGCAGTTAACTTTGTGAGTTCATTTTTGTGCACAAGAAGTTTGCGGATTCGACGAGGTGCGTGATTAGTCCATGTCCCTTGCGTGTATTCCGGGATGTGCACTCCGCTGAGCCATAACTCTCCATTTTCGACCATGGCAAAACCATCAATGAGCGATGCGCGACCGAGCCGAAGTGATTTTACCTCTGTACCCAACAGCACTAAACCGCACTCAAAGGTATCTTCAATCGAGTAATCGTGACGAGCCTTCTTATTTTGAGCAATGACCTTGCGGCCTACCTCTTTAACCATAACCGCATCACCACCCTCGCTAAGAATAAAAAATCATTACATCCAGTTTTAGATTCACGTGAACCAGTTGAGTGGCTCACAATAAACATTCCCACCGGATTGAATGCGGAGAATCTTGTTCGCTACGCTGACCGATATCGAACTACCGTACAAATTATCTCATTAAGCGCCCTACGCACGAACCCATATTAGAAAGGCTTCACACGGCTTCGAGTGCAATCACACGGCTTCGAGTGCCATGCCGTGGCCGGGAGTTGAATCAAACCTTGAGGTAGCGACGCAGAGTGATCACCGAGGCGACCGTTGATACAACTAAACCTGCTGCAAGTAAATAACCTGAGGTCACCCAGACTTCGCGCCACCCAAAAAACTTGGTGAAGGTAAGTAAAGGTGCGACTTTGGAGTCGACGACCGATTTTAGCGCCGCCAACAAACCTGTCGCCAGGGCCCATCCAACTATCGCCGATATAACGCCCTCAAGTAGAAATGGTAGTTGAATGGACCACGAAGATGCACCGACAAGTTTCATCACGCCAGTTTCGCGGCGTCGATTAAAAGCTGCGATTCGAAGCGTATTACTTATTAATAGTGCAGCCGTTAGCACCGATGCTAAACCAACCAGCAAAGCTCCATTGCGCAGAACCTCTAAAAGTTTAAAGAACTTCTCCAAAATACTGCGTTGATCTTGAACCACGTCAACTCCAGGACGCCCTGAAAATGCACTGACGATTACGGCAAACTGAGTGGGATCCTTTAATTTTACTCGAAAGGATTCAGGCAATTGATCTACTGTGACATTTTGGGCAATCGCTGAACCTTTGAAACGCTCCTGAAAACGCGCAAATGCTTGTGATTGTGATTCATAAAATACGCTTGCAACTGCCGGCATTTGTTGAATATCTTGTTGGATTGCAAGTCGCTGTCCTGAGGTAACAACTCCCCCAGAACACGAAGGCGATTCAGATAAAGAGCCACATAAAAAAACCGATACTTCAATTTTGTCGTACCAATAATCCTTCATCGCACCAACTTGTGCATTTGCCAACAGGCCAATCCCGAGTAAAGAGAGCGAGATTGCAGTGGTTACTATCACCGCAAAAGTCATCGTCATATTTCGACGCAGCCCAATTCCAACTTCGCTTAAGAGAAACCGTGCGCGCATTTCTATACTCCTTTACCAAAGTTATTTTTAGACTGAAATTTGATATTATCTGTTAAAGAGATTTTTTGCTCCGCATGCAAGTCTACTGATATCAATTGTCTACTCTGTATTCGCATTGCGCTTAGACCTTCGCTTTCAGTGCAACATAAGTGTGTGTTCCTCGTACCGAATATATTTTTAATCATGGGTTGTCTCGATTATCCGGTGTAGCCATACACGCCTCGAACTTGGTCACGAATAACATGGCCAAGATCTAATTCGATAACGCGTTTGCGCATTTGATCAACGATGCCTGAGTCATGTGTTGCCATTAATACGGTCGTGCCCTCGCGATTAATGCGGTCAAGTAGCTTCATAATTCCAACACTTGTTGCTGGGTCAAGGTTTCCCGTTGGTTCATCGGCAATTAAAATGGGAGGTCGACTTACATAGGCACGAGCGATTGCCACGCGCTGTTGTTCGCCTCCAGAAATCTCACTGGGAAGTCGGTCACCCTTATCTTCTAGACCAACAAGTTCCAAAACCTCTGGAACTTCGCGATTAATCTCTTTCTGCGAGTAACCCAAAACATGAAGGGTGAAGGCAACATTTTCGGTAATAGTCTTATTCGGGAGCAAGCGGAAATCTTGAAAAACCGTTCCAACTTGGCGCCGAAGCTCAGGAACTTTATGGTTTGCCAGAGCCCCTAAATCTTTACCTGCCACGTGAATCACGCCGGTAGTTGGGCGATCTTCACGCAAAATCAGACGCAGGAAAGTCGATTTACCAGATCCTGAAAGGCCTACGAGAAAAACGAATTCACCCTTCATGACCTCTAAGTTCACTGCCTCTAAGGCGGACCGAACCTGACCCGGGTAGATTTTGGTGACATTTTCAAAGCGAATCATCTGAATCTCCCGTTATATCTGCGCCT
>JAYTTL010000029.1:0-2644 GCA_043745325.1 Actinomycetes bacterium | reverse complement strand
TTCACGATCTGCAAATAAATTCAGGCAAGACTCTGCACCAAATATTTTTATAAATCTTTCTAATAATAGAATCCTTTCTCCTGTACTGCTATTTCCTGCTTTGCCTTTACCTTGTTTATCCAGAACTATCCACATAAGTGGAAACGATATTCCTGAAGCAACGATAGAGAGCATAAGTACATTTAAATGTTTCTTTCCCAGCTTCCAGTTTGTTCGATCCATAGATAAATTCCACGGAGCGGGTATTTTACAAAGTTGCGCCAAGAAGCATGCCAGTACATCCAGGTTCGGGGAAAAACCTGCCAGGAAGCGTCGCAATCTTTTGTAAGCCGAATCTTTGGTTGCGTCTGTCGGAAAAACATTTGCAATTTTGACAAGATTGACGCTTTGCACAGTGAGAATGGCTACCAGAAAGGCGGCTAAACATTTGATTCTTGCCTGATTCCATCCCAGTGGCTGGAGCGCCGCTTGAAGGGTTTGGATGTCTGCCTGCGGCGAACTCTGATTATTTGGCGAACTCTGATTATTTAGGGTTTCGACGAGGTTGGTTTGAGCCTTTTTGCTCTTTGAGATACAATCTTTTTTGGGCATCGTTTTGGTTTCGATCTGCGTTTAAGCAACCTAGTCGTATCATGCCAGAACGGTGCCTTCAACCCGGTTAAAATACTGGGATTTTTTGTCCCCTACTGAGCCAGAAATCTTTAAAGACTATTATTGGATACCTTTGAAATAACCTGCGATTTCTTCGTTTTTAGGGCGAGGAGTGAATCTAAGTCATCGGCTTTGTAAACGAAACTCCGCCCGTCGCGCTCATGGCGTTGCACCTTTCCCTGCCGCCCGTAGATACGAAGCGTCTGGGCATTGATCGAAAAGCCCTTCGCTTCCAGGTACTGAATCGCCTGATCTGCCGTGAGATAATCGGTGAAGTCGGGTTCGCTATCCGTCACCTCGATCCCGTGGCGCATGGCAAGTTCGGCGATGGCTAGGCGAACGATGGCGCTCCGGTTGAGGGGCAGTTTTTCGCTGAGAATACGGAGGCGCTTCTGCGTGATCGCATCTAGGCTGAGGGTCGTGACTTTCTGTTCTCGTGGTGACATGGATAAATAATATCACGTTTTATTTATATACACGCTAACTTAGTACAGGCTACTAATAATCCCCTATCCTTTTGAGGAGTAAAGTCCAAACTAGGAAACAACCATGATTATAATAGAGTATGTTATAATGGTCAGCGGGAAGGAGGCCGTTCGGACATAAATCTAATGTGTCGACATTTGAGCATTGCATCGTTAAGTTAGTTAAAATGCGAAGAGTACAATATCAGGCTAAAAGATGAAAGAAAAAGAAGGTAGTAAATCTTATAACGTTTTAAATCATCCAGATATAAAAACGTCATATGCAAATGAGTCTCACATATTAGTGGGGGATAGTGATGTCCATCTCTTTTTCAGTACGCGTATGCCTGGTGAAACTCCTGAAGGTTGGCATCCAGACCAAAAAATCATCATATCTCATTCGGTTTTCATGAAGATGATTGAATTCTGGGCTACAAGATATCAGTTACTATATACTATTTACGGAGAGAGAGTGAAATCTATCAATGACTTCCCATCAGAAGTTGTTGATGCAGCATTTTCTGCCATGTATAACGAAGTAGGTGCTCCATCTAGCAACATAGATGAAAATATAACAAGTAGCGAAAAGGAAGTACCAAGTGACTAAAATTGCTGACCAGTTAAATACTAAGTTGGTTCATCAACGTTCGGATAGTTCTGAAGTTCTTAGACTTGCTCACCCGACACAACACACGAATTCGACCTCAACATCTACATGGCAAATGCAAATTGAACTGAATTCGCCACATACCAAAAATTCTGATAACCACCAGGTAGTTTTTGACATTGTCCGTAGTGTCATTTCTGAATGTGTCACCGGGGTGTATGCTACCGCTAGTCGATACTCTGGTAATTGTGTAAAGTTGCCTCGCGAACTGAAATATATTCCAGTTTTGGAGCGAGAAGGGCAACACCCTGTGTTCCTCTACGAATTCATTGAGGCTTTGGATGGGCACATAGATTACAGTGAATTAGTTAAGGAATTTCCAGGATTATCTTATACTCAGATCAGCAGTGCTCTACAATTCATGCGACGATTGGCTCAGTTCAATACGGCAGGTATAGATGTCGACGAGATAGAGGAAGAAGCAATTGAATCTAATTCCCTATTTCAACAACAGATTATCAAGGGGATTTCTAGTCGGGAGGGGATGCGTGTGCTCAATTCACAGTAATAATGTTGCCGATGAAGGTTTCAGAGAAATGGGTAGTCGAGATAAAGCTGCTTTTGAATTGCGTTTAGCTAAGATGGCCGAGGAAGATTCGATTGAAGCCTGTAATGGATTAGGTAAACTTATTAAAACAGTTGATGACTGCTCATGGTTCGCTCATTTTTTGAACTGTACGGACGATTCTGATTTCCCAGTAGATTTGACAGGTGCTAGGAAGGCCATTCTGGGGCTATCGTAAAGTCGAGAAAAATTAAGAAAGCGACCCAGAATGACCAGACGTTATTGTATCGAATCTATCACCACACGGCTTCATAAATTAGGCGTGCCCTTTGCCGAACATTTTGCAAGAGCACTTAT
>JAYTTL010000028.1:0-2650 GCA_043745325.1 Actinomycetes bacterium | reverse complement strand
CTGGAATTCCTACAATTCCCTTGGGAGCCTTTAAAACAGTAGTAACGGTATCTGCGCCTTGTGCTGTACTAAAACCTAATGTTGAAAGCATCGCGAGGGTGGTAACCGCGATAATAAATCTCTTTATATTTTGTTTCACTTGTCTCTCCGTTTTCTCGTAGTTAATTTCATGGATTTTAGTTTTTGATCAATGAACCGGAGCGAACCCCGGTCCATCGATCATCGAAGTTCTATTTAGATACAGGAACCGCAAACAATGTAAGTTTCGAGCTTGCTGCCCAATCTGGGTAATACGATCCCGTTGAACCTTTAAGTGCAGGTGAGACTTGAACTGTGCGGTAGTAACTCACTCGATCGTAGACAAATCTTCCATCCTCACCAATGATGCGTTTTCCATCAACTCTCTGTGCAACTAGTTTGGTGGATAGAACCTTGATGCTCGTTGTATCTTTTGCAGTGACGACAACTTTGTAAACGATGGTTCCTAAGGTGCTATAGAGACCTGGATCCGTGCCGGTACGAAGCAATCCACTCCAAAATGCAACTCCGCTGTGGTTTCGGTACACCATCTGAATTGGATCTTTGACTCCAGCAATTTCAACGTAAGCTTTTGCAGTGTTTGTTGGATCCATCACCGCATTTCCTTGATCCGCGTTATTTGCATACACGCGAAAGAGGATGTTCTGACCTAGCAAGAATTCGTTCATAACGGCGCAGCCGTTAAATCGTGGCGCAATTGGGCCTTTAGATCCCGTTGTAAGAATAGTATCCACAAAAATTTGAATTGGAGATGTACCACTTGATGCTCCAGTTGTTTGTATAGGTACACCGACTTTTACATTTAACAATGGAGAGTCAACGGCGGTGAAGGCCGCTAAATCAGTTGGTATAAAGCTACCTGAAAGTCCATTCAGACCGGCCTTGTCGGGTTTCCACATGCAGACCGCAACAAATGGTGCGACGATTTTGGTGGGGACGGCATCGCACCCAGTAATCGCAACGGCATTGGCGAAGAATTTGACTACGCCCGGGGCGATTGCAGTTGCATTCACGGCAACTGGATCCAGACCAAATACTGCGCTTCCCCCTGTCATAACAAGCGTTGAAGCCGCTGGTACTGCATAGGCCGGTGCACCTCCAACAATAGCGCTGCCAAGAAGTGCAACTGCACCAATGACTGCGGTAGAGATTTTTCTGTTCATTATTACTCCTCTGTATCTTAAGTTCGACATGGGTTTTTAAAACTATTTAGTAACGATATTTCCTGCGATTGAAAACTTAAAAGCACTACTTTCTTTTCCACCGGATGTTGTTGATCTAATATCAAATGATCCGCCTGTAACTTTTAGAGTTCCAGTTGCTCCGGCATATTTTCCGGTTCCGCTATTTATTATTGCGTTACCTGAAAAAGAAATTCCAGTCGGAGCATCGGCATCTCGAGCGCACGCTTTTGCGGAAGAATCAAATGTAATTTTCAGAGTATTTCCACCACCGCTTAAAGTGCCAGAGCCATTGAATGTGTCACATTGATTGCTAGGGCTAGAAGATCCGGTTCCAGTTAGGGAGGTAAGCCCGAGCACGCCCCCGGTTCCGATGCCTTCTACAGAAGTTGCCTGTACGTAACTATCACCCCAGAGCAAACTGATTTTTCCAGTGTATATTCCGGAAAAAGCGATGGTGGCAGGTTTTACGATTGGGGCCGGTGAAGCTGAAGTAGAAGGTTTAGCAACTGGCTTCTTTAAGGTATAGCCCCGAGGGCACTTTGCTGTTGTAACTTTTTTGATTATCGTGCCTTTGTAACACGTAATTGTCCTAGTCGCCGCGCTTGCACTTGGCGTGACGGCTACAAAGACCGACATTGCAACTAGTGTGATACATACTGTAACTGAGCGGAACTTCTGTACTGCTTTCATCGTACTTCTCCAACTCTCCCTGAAGTAATACCTGTTTTACTTACATGGAAATCTTTGCACTGCGCCTGTTTTAAAAGTCATTTCTGGTGAGGGGTACCTCTTTCAGGAGTATCGCGTGAGTCACTCTCTTGCGCTTATTTATTCCTTTCCTCACACTTTTAAAGCAAATTACTAGCCTTTGGGGCATTGCCTCTGTAGGGTTTGGGAGTGAAAACAACCGTAGATGCAGATTTTTTAGCCCTTCCATTATCAACAGTGACTCAAGCAGCGATTAATGCTGCTAAAGATGCCGGTGCAACTCATGTCGATGTGCGCATCGAACGTACTCGCACTGGTTTGCTTGCATTACGTGATGCGAAACCAGAAATGCAGAGTGATGAGACGATTGCTGGATTAGGTGTTCGTGTCATACTCAATGGAGCATGGGGTTTTGCATCATCGCCTGAGATTTCTGTCGAGACGGCAAGAAAATTAGCGATGAGCGCCGTTGCCATGGCAAAGACTTCTAAACCACTTTCGACTGAGTTCGTCTCTCTAGTAACCGAACCGGTTTATAGCGATAAAACTTGGGTCTCTGATTATGAAATAGATCCATTTGCGGTTTCAGATTCAGATAAGAAAGATCGCCTAGCACAGTTGAGTAACGAGCTGTTGAAAACAGAGACTGTTAATCACACTTCGGCCCATACTATGTACGTTAAAGAGCAGAAGCACTATGCCGATTCTTATGGAACAAG
>JAYTTL010000027.1:0-2656 GCA_043745325.1 Actinomycetes bacterium | reverse complement strand
TTATCGAGTACTAATCGAATTTGTGCTTCAGGATAGCTTTGTTCAAAGAGTGGGACCATCTGTTCTGCTATGAGTGCGATTGCATAAGGAATGGTCTTCGTTTGAAAGGCCTGTGCAACTTGAGGTTCGGCATCGATATCTAAGCGCCCAAGAACCCAACTTCCTTGATATGAATTTTCGATTGCTCCAAGAGTTCTCACCATCTCAATTGACTCGGGCGAACGGGCCGACCAAGCAATAACAATGACCGGCTTAGTACTTGAAATCGGTAAAAATTCAGATTTTAAATTATTTGCCGTTACTTCTAGCCCCGGCAAAGCTGCGATAGGAGCTGGCTTTGGTTTTCCTAGCGAACTCAAATCTACAGCTCGCGCAAAATTGGGGGGATTGCTCACGGGGCAATCCTACTGCGCGCCTATATCAACCCCAGAATCTCGGCGGTATGGAAGAATATGAGTGATGTAATTCTCAGTGGCAAACTCCAAACCAACGTCAACGCCTTTCTGCTCACTTAAATACCAGCGATTTTCAAGGATTTCGTGAAACATTTGTGCATGTTCGACGCGACCACGCATCTCTTCTGGAATGCGATTAATTATTGACTCAAATACTTCTATGAACCACGTCTTAGCCATCTCCGTTACCGAGGCACCAGTTTTCTCTTCGCGAGCGCGGTAGCGATCAAAAGAGGCAAGCAAGCGTTTGGCCTGCAACTCTTGCGTTTCTAATCCCATTAATTCACGAAGGCGAGCTGCGTGATATCCAGCGGCAACTAACTTTGGCTGGAATGAAAGCATCTGGGTGTCTCCATCGATTGTGATAGATACTTCTTCAACGGCAAAGCCTAAATCATGCAAAGCGCGCATGGCGCGCTCGACTGCATGGCGATCATTAGGATCAAGAAGTTGGCGCTCCTTTAAGGCCGCCCAAATTCGACGGTATCGACGAATGACAGTTTCGGCGGCGCGGACTGGATCCATTACTGGTGAGAGCGTTCCTGATAGAGATAGATCTTCAAGTTCGGCGGCCACATTAAACATTGCTATATCCAAATCATGTTCGCGCTGACCATCACTTAATGTTTTTTGGAACTCGCCGGTTTCGGCATCCACAAGGTAGGCGGCAAAACCTTCGGCATCGCGTCTAAAGAGGGTATTTGATAAGGAGCAATCGCCCCACCAGAATCCAAGAAGATGCAAGCGAACGAGTAAGAGCGCAAGCGCACTCGCCATCGTCGTTATGTCATGTGCTGTAACTGAACCCGACAATAAAACTCGGTAAGGAAGCGAAAAGGGAAGAAATCGTGTAACAATTGCACAGGGCAATTCCTCTCCGTTTTCATCGGTTCGGCCTTCAACAACGGCAATCTGCTCTACGCATGGAGCATGCATGTGACTTAATTCGCGAAGAATTTTATACTCTCGGTTAGCAAACTCACTCACCGTCTCTTTCACGGCGTACACTTGGGAGTTCGGATCCTTTGTGGCGCGAACGAGGCGCACTACATGGCGCGAAATTCCTCGTTTTTCAGCTAACTCTGGATCCTCCGGCCACTCCTCCAAACTTTTGTCCCACGGTAGACCGGTGACTGCCGCAATCTCTTCGCCTAATCCAGTTATTCGCAGGGCCATAACGCCTATTCTTGCCTATAAATGTGTCGGTCAGATTAACAACACCGACAACTCTAGGAGGGTTTTAGAATACACACATGGCGATTTCAGCAAGCATAAAGAAGGTCACACAACGACCTGCAAAACCTCCAATTTCTCCAGCAGATTACGGCGCGCTCGGCGTTCCAATTAATCGTTCCCACCCATTCTACTTCGGCTTCATCGCGACTCTAGGTGTACTTACAGCCATTCTCTTAATGCGCGCTTTGGCAAGTGTTAGCCAAATTTTTGTTCTGATCATCATCGCTCTGTTTTTAGCTACAGGGCTCAATCCTGCAGTTGAATCGTTGCGCCGTAGAAATTTATCGCGGGCATCGGCAGTTACAGTAATTTTTACATTAGTTATCGCATTTGTCATCTTTTTTATTTTTATTGTCATACCCCCCGTCGTTTCCCAAGGAACTCAACTTATCAACAGAGCTCCACAATTGTTGCGAGAGCTGACTAATAATACCGCGATCAATAAACTCAATGATCAATATGGAATCATTGATACTCTACAAATCAAGTTGAAATCGGTTACTTCGAATGGCACTTTATTTTTTAATACCTTTGGCGGTGTCATTGGAGTTGGAAGATCGGTTTTGTCCGGTTTCTTCTCTTTCCTTACGGTTTTAGTTCTCACTTTATATTTCATTACATCTCTACCTCAAATGGTTGACCTTGGCCTCTCTCTTGTACCTGCCAGTCGGCGCGAACGCGTAGGTCGCTTAACCGAAGCAATTATTGGACGATTTGGTTCTTTCGTCGGCAGTCAAATAATTATTGCAATGTTGGCATCGGTATTCGTGCTGATTCTCTCAATAGCCCTAGGTTTACCATCACCCATCGCGATAGCCATGATTATTTTAGTCTGTGGACTCATTCCGCTAATAGGCCATTTCATTGGCATAAGTATCGTGACGATTATTGCTTTAACTCAATCAATTCTTTTGGCATTAATTGCATTTTGTGCCTATGTTATTTATGTTCAAGTTGAAAACTAT
>JAYTTL010000026.1:0-9846 GCA_043745325.1 Actinomycetes bacterium | reverse complement strand
TCATTGCACATGAGGTGATCGCTCGCCATCACATTGCCTATCCACCTGGTGGAGAAGTTCCAGGTACGAAACGACTTCCTATTGGTGGCGAATATCAGTGGCGCCGAGAGGGTGAACCTCATCTTTTTGATCCTGAAACTGTTTTTACCTTGCAGCACTCTACGCGTAACAAGCGCTATGACATTTTTAAACGTTATACAAACCGCGTTAATGATCAAAGTGTTCGATTGATGACTCTGCGTGGACTTTTTGAATTCAAAGCTCAGGTTGCAATTCCCATTGATCAAGTCGAATCGGCACGTGCAATTATCAAACGTTTTTCAACGGGGGCCATGTCCTATGGTTCGGTTTCCCAAGAAGTTCATGAGACGTTGGCAATTGCTATGAACCGTATAGGGGGAAAGTCAAATACGGGCGAGGGTGGTGAAGATCCATCACGATTTACTGTGATGGAAAACGGCGATTCAAAACGTTCGGCAATCAAACAAGTTGCTTCAGGTCGATTTGGAGTAACGAGTGAATATTTAGTCAATGCCGATGACATCCAAATTAAAATTGCACAAGGAGCAAAACCTGGAGAAGGAGGACAACTCCCCGGAAATAAAGTTTATCCATGGATTGCTAAGGTGCGTTATTCAACCCCGGGTGTGGGATTGATTTCGCCGCCTCCTCATCATGACATTTATTCAATTGAAGATTTAGCTCAGCTAATTCACGATTTAAAAAACGCAAACAAAAATGCGCGTATTCACGTCAAACTAGTGGCCGAGGTCGGAGTAGGAACAGTTGCCGCTGGGGTGAGTAAGGCTCACGCCGATGTTGTACTGATATCCGGACACGATGGCGGAACAGGTGCGTCCCCTCTAACTTCGCTAAAACATGCAGGAGCTCCGTGGGAGCTCGGCTTGGCTGAGACGCAACAGACGTTGCTACTCAATAATTTGCGCGAACGAATCGTTGTTCAGACAGATGGACAGCTAAAGACTGGACGTGATGTTGTCATCGCCGCGCTATTGGGCGCTGAAGAGTTTGGTTTTGCAACTGCCCCGCTTGTTGTTTCTGGTTGCGTCATGATGCGAGTGTGTCATTTGGATACATGTCCAGTGGGAGTTGCTACACAAAATCCCGAACTGCGTGCTCGATTTACCGGTAAGCCCGAATTTGTTGAGGTTTTTTTCGAATACATTGCCGAAGAAGTCCGCGAGATTCTGGCCTCTTTAGGCTTTAAAACACTTCTTGAAGCCATTGGCCATGTTGAATATTTAGAGACCAAGCGCGCCGTTGAACATTGGAAAGCAAGTGGTTTAGATCTCTCACCGCTTTTGGCTAGGCCAGATGTTGCAAGTGCGCTACACAATATTTCAAGTCAAGATCACGGTTTGGATGCAGCGTTAGATAATCAATTAATCCAACTCTCACAACCAGCCTTTACGGATTCAGAGTTAGTGCGCATCGACTTACCCGTTCGAAATGTCAACCGTACCGTCGGAACAATGTTGGGCGCCGAAATAACACGAAGATTTGGTGGTGTGGGCTTGCCTGATAACACCATCGATATAACTTTACGCGGTTCGGCAGGGCAGTCATTAGGCGCATTTATTCCCGCTGGGTTAACGCTTCGTTTGTTTGGTGATTCAAATGATTATGTTGGCAAGGGCATTTCGGGCGGGCGTGTCATTATTCGCCCCGATATCACATCAACATTTAATTCACACGAGAATGTAATCGCCGGGAATGTAATTGGCTATGGCGCAACTTCCGGTGAAATTTCGATTCGGGGAATAGTCGGGGAGCGATTCTGCGTTCGCAACTCCGGTGCAACTGCCATCGTCGAGGGCATAGGCGATCACGGCTGTGAATATATGACGGGTGGAATCGTTGTTGTCCTTGGAGTTACAGGTCGCAATTTTGCCGCAGGAATGTCCGGTGGCCGTGCATTTGTTCTTGACCTTGATTCTGCAAAAGTTAATACGGATATGGTCGATGTACTTGCTGTCCCCTTTGACCAGCGTGCGCGCTTAAGAGCAATAATCTCCACATTTGCCGAAAATACGGATTCAATTATTGCCACTGAGTTGCTCAACGATTGGGATGTATCGATTAATCGCATCTCACTTGTAATGCCAAGAGATTATGCGCGAGTGTTAGAGGCGATGTCGCGGGCAGACCGTGAAGGTTTACCTATCGATACACATGTAATGGAGGTGGCAGCCAATGGTTGATCGACGAGGATTCATCAATACTCCACGCGAAGTCGCAGCCCGAAGGCCCGTGGATATTCGGATTCAGGATTGGCGTGAAGTCTATGAGCCGCAGAGTTTTGAACATTTACAAAAACAGGCTGGACGTTGCATGGATTGCGGCATTCCCTTTTGCCACTCGGGCTGTCCCCTCGGAAATCTCATCCCCGAATGGAATGATTTAATCTGGCGTGGAGATATACAAGAGGCCATCAACCGCCTTCACGCTACTAATAATTTTCCTGAATTCACGGGCCGACTTTGTCCAGCACCATGTGAAAGTGCATGTGTTGTTGCTATCAATAGCGAAGCGGTGACTATCAAGCAGGTAGAGTTACGTATCGTTGAAGAGGCTTTTGCGGCGGGAAATATAAAACCATTGGCACCTGACCGTCTGAGTGGAAAGACCGTGGCCGTGATTGGATCGGGCCCTGCAGGTCTTGCCGCGGCGCAACAGTTGACTCGCGCCGGCCATACCGTTGCTGTTTATGAACGGGCCGACAAAATCGGTGGATTACTTCGATATGGCATCCCCGAATTTAAAATGGAGAAGCACATTCTAGAGCGTCGACTCGAGCAGATGGAAAAAGAGGGAACCCGTTTTCGCCCTAGTGTCGATATCGGGGGAGAGTTGAGCGGATCAACACTGCGCAAGAAATACGATGCCATAGTTTTGGCTGTGGGTGCAACTCAGTGGCGCGAACTCGTAATTCCAGGTCGTGAACTTGTTGGCGTTTATCAGGCTATGGAGTTTTTACCTTGGGGAAATAAACAAGCACTTGGTGAAACTCAAACCTCGGCAATAAATGTTGCGGGTAAACATGTTGTAATTCTTGGAGGTGGCGATACTGGCGCAGATTGCCTTGGTACATCTATTCGTCAAGGTGCGCAAAGTATTACTCAATTAGAAATTATGCCCCGACCCACTGATGAGCGCCCAGATGCGCAGCCTTGGCCAACTTACCCATTAATTTATCGTGTCTCGAGTGCGCATGAAGAATATGATAATCGACTCTTTTCTTTGAGTACTCAAGAGTTTTTAGGCGATGAACATGGCAACGTACGAGCAATTAGAATCGTTGAAACCATTTTTAATAATGGAAAATTTGAAGTGATTGAAAACTCTGAAAGAGAAATTCCTGCAGACTTTGTATTTCTTGCATTGGGATTTACCGGTCCCGAACAATCTGAGTTGCTGGCACAGTTAGAAGTGAAGGTCGATGATCGAGGTAACATCATACGAGATAGAAATTTTGCCGCGAATGACGATGGCATCTTTGTTGCAGGTGATGCCGGTCGTGGGCAATCCTTGATTGTTTGGGCGATAGCCGAAGGCAGAAGTGCGGCCGCGGCAGTTGATAGATATCTCACTGGTGATACTCAACTTCCATCTCCCATAGAACCTACTACCCGTCAGTTAATGGTTTAAGGTAGGCGCATGCGAAGAGCGAAAATAGTCTGCACGATGGGTCCAGCAGTAGAAAGTGCTGAAAAAGTTAAGGCGCTTATTGATGCGGGAATGGATATGGCCAGATTAAATCTTTCTCATGGCTCATACATTGAACACCAAGCTCGATTCGATCTCGTGCGCGCGGCGGCGGAGTTGGCCGGTCGTCCCATTGCAATTCTCGTAGATTTACAGGGACCTAAGATTCGGTTGGCCAAATTTTCGCATGGTCCACATGAACTCTTTCGCGGAGATATTTTTACGATTACAACCGATGAGGTAGAAGGCACTAAAGAGCGCGTCGGAACGACGTATAAAGGTCTTACAGGAGATTGCAAGGCAGGAGATTTCATTTTAATCGATGATGGAAAAGTCACGGTGCAAGTCCTTGAAGTTAAAGGTAGCGATGTCATTACTAAGGTGATTGAACCGGGAATGGTCAGTAATAATAAAGGAATTAATCTGCCGGGTGTAGCCGTCTCGGTTCCGGCAATGTCTGAAAAAGATATTGAAGATTTGCGTTGGGGTATACGAGCAGGTGCCGATTTCATTGCACTCTCATTTGTTCGAAGTGCTTTAGATATTAATGATGTTCATAAGATTATGGATGAAGAGGGCATTCGTATTCCAGTAATTGCCAAAATTGAAAAGCCTCAAGCCGTTCAAAATATTGTCGAAATCGTCGACGCCTTTGATGGCATCATGGTCGCACGTGGCGATTTAGGAGTTGAACTTCCAATTGAAGACGTGCCACTTGTGCAAAAACTATGTGTTGAATTGGCGCGTGATATGGCAAAGCCGGTGATTGTTGCGACACAGATGCTTGAGTCAATGATTGTAAGTTCACGTCCTACACGGGCAGAGGCTACCGATTGTGCAAATGCGGTTCTGGATGGGGCCGATGCTCTCATGCTCTCGGGTGAAACCAGTGTTGGAGCTTTCCCCATTGAAGCGGTACAAACAATGGCACGCATTATTCAAAAGACTGAAGAGGGTGGTCTGGATCGTATACGCCCTATAAAAACGCCTCCTCGAACAAAAGGCGGTGCCATAACAAAGGCGGCGACAGAGGTTGGCGCAATTGTTGGTGCAAAGTATTTAGTGGCATTTACTCAAAGTGGAGACTCGGCCCGCCGCATGTCACGGCTGCGCTCTCCTATTCCAATTCTTGCCATGACACCAGAGATCGGAACGTATAATCGTTTAGCACTGTCATGGGGCGTCGAGTCGATGTTGGCACCGGTCGTTGACGCAACCGATGAAATGGTAAAAATTGTCGATTGCGCCCTTATTGATTCTGGGCGCGCACAAATTGGCGATAATGTAATGATTGTGGCAGGGGCACCTCCTGGGATTCCTGGCTCAACGAATGCGATGCGAGTTCACGTGGTGGGCGACGCGGTTGGTGGCGCGGCTCCTGCCTACCGCTAAGATTTGCCGGTAGCGCCTCGGTACTCCAACGGTAGAGAGGGCAGTCTCAAACACTGCATAGTGTCGGTTCGAATCCGACTCGGGGCACACTAGCAACATAAACATCCTGAAAGGATGAATTGGAGTGATTCGTATTCTTGTGGCCGAAGATGAAACGATTATTCGCATGGATTTGGTCGAGATGCTACAAGGTGCTGGCTATGAAGTAGTGGCACAAGCCAGTAATGGCCAAGAGGCACTTGATTTAGCAACGTTGCTTAAGCCGGATCTTGCAATTTTAGATGTCAAGATGCCCGTGATGGATGGAATATCGGCGGCTGAGAAGATCATCAACATTGCGCCAGTATTAATGTTGACAGCTTTTTCTCAAAAGGAGCTTATTGACCGTGCGCGTGATGCCGGAGTCATGGCATATGTTGTTAAGCCCTTCACCATCGGTGATTTAGTCCCAGCTATTGAGATTGCGATTAGCCGCCATCTTCAGATGAAATCCCTTGCTGAAGAGGTCGCCGATCTTCAAGATCGCCTGGAGACCCGTAAATTGATCGATAGGGCAAAGGGCGTTCTGATGAAGGCGCTTAACCTCTCAGAGCCACAGGCCTTTTCTTGGATACAGCGCACGGCGATGGATCGGCGGATGAGCATGAAGGCCGTGGCAGAGGCGGTCATCAACCCTGATGCAGTGCCTGAGAATTGAGCTTGGATATATGCGGATTTTTGCGGGTTTTATAACGAAATTGGAATATTTAATTCCCTGATTCGCCTTGTTAGAGGGTTGAAGGTGCCGTTACTCTCATCACCTCCCTGTCCCGGGACGAAATGAACAGGAAAGGCAATTCATGAACTCAAAGATTCAGCGTTCACTTGCCGTAATGTCGGCAGCGGCTCTCGTTTTCGGAGTAGCGACCACATCTACGACAAGTGCACAAGCAGCCCCAAAGAAGCTCTACATCGCCTACCAAGGTCCACTCTCAGGAGGAGAAGCGTCAACAGGTATCGATGAGATCAATGCAGTTAAGTATGCTGTCAAACTTTTCAATGCGGCAAACAAAGCTAAGTTCAATGTCCAGGTCGTTGCAGTCGATGACCAAGGAGATCCAGCTGTTGCATCAACTGTTGCTCCTGGAACCGGAAGCAACAAGAAAATAATTGGCCTTGTTGGACCTGCATATTCAGGTGCGACAATTGCATCACTCCCATATTACAAGGCCGGCGGATTAGCTCTTATCTCTCCATCGGCAACACGAGTTTCACTTACAGATCCTAAGTCACCTGATTTCGGCGGACCGGTTTTTCACCGTGTCGTTGCAACTGATGACAAGCAGGGTCCAGCGTTGGCCAAGTACGCAACGTCAAAAGTGAGCTCACCTAAGGTATTTGTCTTTGATGACCAGTCAGCATATGCAGTACCTCTTCGCGGATATGTTGAGGCTGCATTGAAGACTATGTCTGGCACAACTCTTGTTGGTGGAGATTCAGTTCCTAACACAACAACTGACTTTGCCCCAACACTTGCAAAAATTAAAACTTCTGGTGCAAATGTTGTCATCTACACCGGTTACTACAGCCAAGCTGCTGTATTTGTTAAGCAGCTTCGTGATTCAGGTTCAACTGCGATCTTTGCAGGAGGCGACGGAGTATTTAACCAACAGTTTGCAGTCCTTGCAGGCGCATCGGCAGAAGGCTCACGCCTTACTGGTGTTGCAGGTCTAGCCGATGTCGGTGCAAAGCAAGAGGCAGCATTTAAGAAGTCAATGGGAATTTCATCAGGTGTATATGCCGTTGAATCATTCGATGCAGCTAACATTTTCCTTGCCGGAATCAAGGCAGGAAAAACTGATCGTGCAAAAATGCTCAAGTGGGTCACTGCATTTAAAGGAACTGGAATCGGCGGAGCAACACTCTCATTCGATAAGAATGGTGATATTGCTGTTGGCGGATTCTCAGGCTTCACTGTCACAAGTGGACTCCTTAAGAACACAGGTCCAGTCAAGTAATTAACTTGATGTAACGTTTAGAAGTCGGTGGGCGCTTAATTTATCTTTTAAGATAACCTAAGTGCCCACCTCTTACGTAATTGCACAAAATGCGTAGGTTTGCATGAATTGACCATAAAAGGAGCCAAATGTTTGCAGTTTTAATTGATCAGTTCTGGTCACTCACAATTGCTGGAGTTGCCCTCGGGTTTATTTATGTCCTTATTTCACTTGGATACACAATGGTCTACGGTGTTTTGAGAATGATTAATTTTGCAAACTCAGAGATTTTCATGTGGGGAACTTTTGGAACGGTGATTACAAATCGCGACATTTTTCGCTACACCCAACTTTCGGATCCCGCAAAAGGCTGGAAATTAGCGCTTGTCCTTATTAGTGCGCTTCTCATGTCAATGTTTGTTGCAGCGCTAACAGCAGTCTTTGTTGAGTTCGTGGCCTATCGTCGCTTGCGTGCAAAAGGTACGAACCGACTCGCGACTTTAATCTCTGCGATCGGTATTTCAATCGCACTCCAAGAGGTGATGCGTTTGCTTACAGCCTCACGTCCAGTTGGATCTCCACGAGTTCTAGAAAAGATTATTCTCACCGAAGTGTGGGGCGCAAACATCCGCCTAGATACCGTAATTACAATTATTGCTGCAGCGATTATCTATTTTCTTTTGGAGCGCTTTATTAAATTATCGCGTATGGGAAAAGCAATTCGTGCGGTATCGCAAAATGAAGATGCTGCAAAACTCATGGGAGTAAACCTCAATCGTGTTATCACTATGACTTTCCTAGTTGGCGGACTTGCCACAGGTGCTGCAGGATTCTTTTACGTTACTGTCTTTGAATACACGAAGTTTAATATTGGTTTTACGATGGGATTGGCAGCCTTTACCGCGGCAGTACTTGGCGGAATTGGAAACATCCGCGGAGCATTTTTGGGCGGTTTAAGTTTAGGTCTCTTAGAAACCTACGCATCGGCCGTTCTTGGTACTCAATGGAAGGCGGTTACGGTCTTTATCGTTCTTGTCTCAGTTCTTCTCTTTAAGCCAAATGGCTTATTTGGTGAAGCCGTCCAACAGACGAGGGCGTGACGAGAATGAAAATTCGTAACTACTGGAACTTACGTGATTTTGGCGCATCGGTATGGGAAAAGTCCAACCGACCTCAGCGCATAGCAATTGCCATTGGATCAATTTTTTTGGTAGGGCTCTTACCTTTTGCCGGAGCAAGTTTTCTGGCCACTCCTATCGCTGCCTATGACGCGGTTCTTGTTTATCCCGTTGGCGTTTTCGTTTTGATGGCGTTGGGTTTAAATATCGTTGTTGGTAAATCTGGGATGCTTGATTTAGGTTACGTCGCCTTCTTTGCTATCGGTGCTTACACAATGGCGTTGATGGGCACACATACGGGATTAAATACTTGGGAGATTATGCCCTTTGGTATTGGCTTTTCGATGTTGGCCGGTGTCTTGCTGGGTCTTCCGACGTTGCGCCTTCGCGGAGATTATTTAGCAATTGTGACACTTGGTTTTGGCGAAATTGTGCGACTTATAGCGCTTAACTCTTCATGGACAAAGGGCCCCAATGGAATAGCAAATATTCCAATGCCGCCTGATATCGGACCATTGAAATTTAAGTTAGAGGATCAAAAAGTATTTTTCTGGGTAGTCGTAACAATGATCTTGCTTGTTATCTGGATGATTCGACGTTTGAGCATTCGACGTCCAGGCCGTGCGTGGGAGTCGATTCGCCAAGATGAGGATGCCGCCGAACTCATGGGGGTTCCAACGTTAAAGTACAAGATCTGGTCTTTTACTTTAGGTGCTGCAGTCGGTGGCGCAGCAGGTGTTCTCTATGCATCTAAAAATCTCTTTATTGCACCGGAGATGTTTACGCTTAACGTCTCTATTTTAATTCTCTCATGCGTTGTATTTGGCGGAATTGGAAATATTTGGGGTGTAGTCGTTGGTGCCACGATTCTCGGATACTTGCCAGATCGAATCCGTTTTATCTCCGATGCTCGACTTTTAGTCTTTGGCGTAGTGTTAGTTGTCGTTATGAACTTTAGACCAGATGGTCTATTGCCGCGCAAGAAACGCGAAAAGGCGATTCTAAAGAGAGAGGTGAGTGTTTAAGTGTCAGAAACTCTTCTCTCAATTGTAAATGTAACGATGAAATTTGGTGGAGTGACCGCCCTCGGTGAAGTAAACCTTGAGGTTAAAAAAGGCGAGATTCTGGCGCTCATCGGGCCAAATGGTGCGGGTAAGACCACAGTTTTTAATGTTATTACAGGGGTTTACAAGCCCACGAGTGGTTCAATTACATTTGATGGCGTCGCACTTGGAAAACAAAAACGTTTTCAAATTACTAAGTTGGGCATTGCCAGAACTTTCCAGAATATTCGTTTATGGGGAGATATGACCACGCTTGAAAACGTGATTACTGCTACCGATGTTCATAAAAAAAGTGGCCTCGTTGGTGCGCTCTTTGGTCTTCCACGCGCGCGTCGAGAGGAAAAGGAAAATCGCGAGCGTGCCTATGAAATATTGAAATTTATTGGAATCGATGAGTACTCCGATCGTTTAGCTAAAAACCTTCCCTACGGTGTTCAGCGTCGATTAGAGATTGCCCGAGCGATGGGAACTTCTCCGAAACTGCTCCTACTCGATGAGCCGGCTGCTGGCTTTAATCCAGCTGAAAAAGTGGAGTTAGCAACGCTCATTAAAAAGATTCGCGATGCCGGT
>JAYTTL010000025.1:0-2663 GCA_043745325.1 Actinomycetes bacterium | reverse complement strand
TTGCAGATGGATCTTGTAAATCTTGGATCTTGGCAGCACTCTTCAAAATAAAGTTCTCTGGAATTGTAAATGTCTGGCCGAAGCGAGTATTGAAACGTCCTGCTAAGTCACGTGTTAACTCAATGTGTTGGCGCTGATCTTCTCCAACTGGAACCAAGTTTGCTTGGTAGAGCAAAATGTCGGCAGCTTGCAACATTGGATAGGTAAATAAACCTACGCGGGCCGAATCCGCTCCGCCTTTAGCCGACTTATCTTTGAACTGCGTCATACGGCTTGCTTCACCAAAACCTGCCAAGCACTCCATTAACCAACCCAGTTGATTATGGTGCGGAACTTGCGACTGTACAAAGAGTGTTGATGTTTCAGGCGAAATGCCAAGTGCAATTAACTGGGCAGCAGATGACAAAGTACGTTTTCTCAAAAGCGTTGGCTCAATTTCACCTGATAAGGCATGTAAATCCACAATGCAGTAAAAGGCGTCGCCTCCCTCTTGAAGTTCAACCCACTGCTTAAGTGCACCTAAATAATTGCCTAAATGAAAGGAATCACTTGTGGGTTGAATCCCTGAAAAAACTCGTTTCATACTCATAGAGTGATTCTTTCACACCTTAAGAAGTGCGGGAGATTAATAGTTGGCCAGCGCGTTTGCCCTCCATCGAGAGAACAGTGATTCTAAAGCCATTCACTTTTACTACATCGTTTTCGCGTGGAATTCGTCCTAAATAATGCATCACGAAGCCACTGGCGGTTTCAAATGGACCATCGGGAATCTCCACCTTTGTCTGCTCAATCAAATCTTCGATTGAGATCAGACCATCGACCTCAAAATCTCCGGTACGTGGTTCTTGATTTACATCAATCTCAGGGACGTCATATTCATCACGGATATCACCAATGAGACATTCAACTAAATCTTCAAGCGTGACAATGCCATCGGTACCACCATATTCATCTAAAACGATTGCCACGTGTTGGCCCTGCAGACGCATCTCAGTCAATGCCGGTAAGACTCCTTTAGTGCCGGGTAAGAACATTATCTCGCGTGAGAGCTCAACAATTTTAGTTGATTTGCTAGCAAGTGAAGTATCCAATAAATCGCGGACATGAATAAAACCAACGACTTCATCGGAGGTCCCTCGGACAACTGGGTAGCGCGAATGGGCTTTATCAACGGCCAATTCAATGGCTTTTCCGACCGACAATGAGGCATCCATGAAATCAACTTCGGTACGCGGCACCATAACTTCATGAACCTTTCTTTCTGATGCGTTAAATACTTCTTCGACTATATCGCGCTCTTCAGCTGTAAGGGCTGCATGACCTGCGACTAAATCAAGGAGTTCTTCTTCACTCATGGCACTTCGTGCCTCTTTTGGATCAATGCCAAATGCGCGTACTACAAAATCAGTAGAGCGTGAGAGCAGCCAAATTATTGGACGAAAAATCTTGGCGATGACATCGATTATGCCGGCCGATACCAACGAGATTTCCTCAGAGCGAAAGAGAGCTAAGCGCTTTGGCACAAGTTCTCCGAAGACAAGTGAGAAATAAGCGATGACTAGCGTTACTCCAATAATTGAGATCGTTGTGCTTAGTCCATGGGATAGACCTTGGCCTTCAAGCCATGGGATTACGTAACTTCCCAGCTTTTCTGCGCCAAGGGCCGCCGATAAAAAGCCACAGACGGTGACGCCTATTTGGGCGGCGGCTAAAAAGCGGGTCGGGTTTTGCGTCAATTTTGCAACGCGAGCACCGCGTTTTCCTCGAACTGCTAGTTGGCGGATTTGACTATCTCGAAGTGAGATCAAAGCAATCTCAGCGGCTACAAAGAGGGAGGCGGTAAGAATAAGTCCTGCGACGATTGCGATATCGCCTACTAAAGCACTCAGCGAGTGAGGTTCCATTATGTGGGAAAGTATAGGTCAGTTGACCTTGCCACCTTTCTTTTACTCGCCATTGCGCGTAATCTAAACGGCGTTGGCCATCCGGCCATCGCCTTCATCCTCGGACCGTCGGGCACGTACCTGCCCGGAGAAGGAGAGAAATCTCATGGCATCAGTAGTTTTCGAAGCCGCATCACGTATCTACCCAGGAACAACCACGCCTGCCGTCGATAAATTAAATCTCACTGTCAATGACGGTGAGTTTTTAGTTTTAGTTGGCCCATCTGGTTGTGGCAAATCAACATCACTTCGAATGTTGGCAGGGCTTGAAGAAATAGATGCTGGTCGAATCTTGATCGGTGATCGAGATGTAACACATGTTGCACCAAAAGATCGCGATATCGCAATGGTCTTCCAGTCATATGCCCTTTATCCACACATGACGGTGGCAGAAAATATGGGCTTTGCATTAAAGATTGCTGGCAAGCCGAAAGAGGAGCGCGAACGTCGCGTCCGTGAAGCTGCAAAACTTCTCGATCTCGAACCATACTTAGAGCGCAAACCAAAAGCTCTTTCAGGCGGACAACGCCAGCGCGTCGCAATGGGTCGCGCAATTGTTCGCGAGCCACAGGTCTTTCTTATGGATGAACCACTCTCAAATCTTGATGCGAAGTTGCGCGTAGCAACTCGCACACAAATCGCGGCACTCCAGCGTCGTCTTGGAATCACTACTGTTTATGTGACTCACGACCAAGTTGAAGCGATGACAATGGGAGATCG
>JAYTTL010000024.1:0-2693 GCA_043745325.1 Actinomycetes bacterium | reverse complement strand
CATATCCTGCCGCTTTGAGGGAGTGAGCAATGGCCAACCCAATTCCACGATTGCCACCTGTGACAAGTGCTAGTGAACCCATGCATGCAAATCTAGTGGCTACCGTGAAGTATTCAAAAGATGCAGCGAGCCTTACTTGGACATATGCTTCTGAGTATGGCTAAAGCCGAAGATACCTTTAATATCACCAGCGCTCCGAGCGCGCTCAGTGCAGATCAAGCATCTCGCCAGAAAAGATATTTCATTTCGATGATGATTCGCACGCTTTGTTTCATTTTAACGATCATCCTGCCCAGCCCTTATAGGTGGATAGCCCTGGCAGGTGCCATGATTTTGCCTTACATTGCCGTCGTTGTCGCCAATGCTGGACGAGAAACTTTCTCACCTGGAGTAAACATTCAAAACGAGAATCCTCGCGCGCTTTCATAAACTAAAGTATTACCATGAAGGCCGAGCCTTGGGCATATTTTAAATCTGGTGTTGCGCTGGCTCTGATTATTTTATGCGTGTGGGCGGCTCAATGGCAGTATCAGCGTGGAGTTGATCGCCACGCTCGTAACACTATGATTGAAAACCACATTGCGCTTGTGCCTACCCCATTAGTAAATGTCAATCGAGCCCCTGATCGTTATGAATGGCAGAGCGTTACAACAACTGGACGCTTTGATTCCGGCGAACAGATTCTTCTTCGCAACCGATACTCCGAAGGCAAATACGGTTTTGAAGTCCTTACGCTTTTTATATCAGAGAGCGATCAGAGATTTTGGATTGATCGCGGTTGGGTGCAAGCGGGAGAAAGTGCAATTACTCCCCCTAAAATCACCCAAGCACCTGCGGGAGTCGTTGACATTGTTGGACGATTGCGTTTGGACTCATCCCTTCCACGCGGATCATTTTTTGCTCTTCCAACAAATGGGGCTGGTTTAATCTCAGAACTCAACGCCCAGTCGCGTTCACGTACGGAGAATTTTTATCTCGACTTGCTTAGTGGCTCTGAAAGTTCGCTCACACCTGCAGTGCCCGCTGCATTGCCTGAATTAAGCGATGGACCACATATGGCCTACGCATTGCAATGGATTTTTTTTGCGGGGCTTGTAATATATGGGCGGATATTAATCCGGCGAGCCCGTTAGATCTTGGCGGTTAAAGAGATCGGCATAGAGACCGCCTAAAGCAACGAGTTCATCGTGTTTGCCACGTTCGATTATTGAGCCGTTTTCAACAACTAAAATCTGATCTGCGGCCCGAACGGTACTCAATCGATGCGCAATCACAATGCTCGTGCGCCCCTTGAGCGCGTTTTCCAAGGCGTCATGCACCAAGGCCTCATTTTCAGAGTCCAAATGCGCGGTCGCTTCATCCAGAATTACTATTGCTGGAGATTTAAGTAGCAGTCGTGCTATCGCTAGACGCTGCTTCTCCCCGCCAGATAATCGGTGCCCACGTTCGCCAACCATCGTGTCTAAACCATTAGGCAAAGACTCAATAAGTTTCCAAATCTGCGCGGCCTCACAAGCGGTGCGCATTTGTTCATCGGTGGCATCATTTTTGGCATATCGAAGATTTTCTGCGATAGTTTCATGAAACAAGTGGGCATCTTGCATGACAACGCCAATCGATTCACGCAGCGACTCCATGGTTAACTCTCTAATGTCATAGCCATCGATCGTTATTGCACCTGAAGTTACGTCATAGAGACGTGGGATCAATGCGCTAATCGTTGTCTTGCCAGCACCGGATGGACCAACGAGGGCGGTCAGAGTCCCAGGCTCGGCGACAAAAGATAGGTTCTTTAAAACTTGACCGCTATCAACGGTCTCAGGCTTGGCGGCCGACTCTAACGATGCAAGAGATATTTCGTTAGCCCTCGGATATGCAAAACCAACATTGTCAAATTCAATACGTGGATTCTTGCCTTGATAATCAACGGCACCTTCACGATTTTTTACCATTGGCTCAAGGTCCAAAACTTCAAAGACGCGTTCAAATGAAACGAGAGAGGTCATTACATCGATTCGAACATTTGATAAGGCGGTCAATGGACCATATAAGCGAGCTAAAAGGGCTGTAATCGCCAGCAAGGTTCCGACCGTTACTTGACCGTTAATGGCCAAATGCCCGCCGATTCCATAAGCAAATGCCGTTGCAATGGCGGCGACACTTGTAAGAGCGATGAAAAACAGTCGATTGAGCATCGCAGTTTTAATACCTATATCTGCGACTCGGCGTGCCCGTGAGCGAAAATACTCACGCTCGCGTGCAGGCTGACCATATAGTGCGACCAGCATTGCCCCTGAAACATTGAATCGCTCCGTCATAGTGCTCGACATTTGTGCATTTACATCGAATGATTCGCGTGTAAGGGTTTGTAGTTTGCGCCCCACCCATTTAGTTGGGATTAAGAAGGCGGGCAATAAGGCAAGTGAAAATATCGTTATCTGCCAAGAGAGAATCATCATCGTCACGCCGACCAAGATCAAACTGACAATATTGCTCACAACTCCTGACAAAGTTGCAGTAAATGCCTGTTGAGCTCCCATTACATCTGAGTTGATTCTTGAGATCAAAGCTCCAGTCTGAGTACGCGTAAAAAATGCAATCGACTGCTTTTGAACGTGTGCAAAGACTAATGACCTGAGGTCATAAATAAGACCTTCACCGATTCTTGATGAAAAATAACGTCCAAGCATGCT
>JAYTTL010000023.1:0-2699 GCA_043745325.1 Actinomycetes bacterium | reverse complement strand
GCATGGACTATCCCTTTCTGTTTTGGTATCGGGGGTGTTTACGACCCCGTGCACGAAGTTTCGGCTCGTGCAAATGCCGAGGGAAGATAGGCGTCAGGCTATCGGCTATTTAACGCCAATTCGAGCAACGACACCAAGGGCGGTAGCAATGGATTGACCAATAAGTAAGACAAATAGGAGTGTACCTAATCCAACAGTGCCGCCTAAAAGCGCACCAATAAGGACGGCGCTAAATTCCAAAGCAAAACGCACACGAGAGATACGCACCCCAGTTCGGTGATGAATGGCCGTCATAAGGCCATCACGGGGGCCAGCTCCCAATCCACACGTGATGTAGAAACTTGTGGCAACTCCAATCATGCCGATACCAAGCAGTACGAAAACAACTCCCAAGAAAAAACTATCTTGAAGTGGAATAAATGTGATTCCGACTTCAATGGCGATGGCAACGATTATCAGATTTGCGATGGTGCCGAAACCCGGCTTTTCCCGAAGAGGGATCCAGGCAGTTAGAACGAGGCCACTTATAGCAAAAGTCGACCAACCCATTGAGATATCTAAATGCCGTGAGATTCCTTGAGCTAATACCGACCATGGCCCGTTTCCAATATTGCTCTGCACTACAAAAGCATCACCGATGCCGAAAATAAATAGACCCGCAAAGAGTATGAGAGTTCGTACAAACTCAAAATCCCATCGACTATCCGCAGTCCACGATGTCCGAGGAATTGTTTTATGGGGCCGTAAGAACTCCATGAAAGAGCTTGCTGACATCAGAGGAGCCTAGTGCATGTTGCATCCTCAATTATTCTTGCGTAGCCTGCCACAATGTTCTCGGGAATCGGCACGATTATCAATGTCGTAGCAATCATTGTCGGCGCTTCCATAGGGGTCCTCGTTGGAAATCGCTTGAACATCAAAACGCGAATTTTGCTAACAGATGTACTTGGTTTGACGACAATTTTGGGCGCTTCATTAGCTGTGGCGCCATTATGGACCACTACATTCACATTAGCTTTTCCAAATGGATGGCCGTTACTGGTAGTACTGGGTTCCTTGGTTATTGGTGGTGTGATTGGTTCGGCCCTTAATGTAGAAGAAAAACTGGATTTATTTGGTGAAAATCTGCGCAAAAAATTTAAGGCTTCGAGTAACAGCAGTTTCATCGAGGGATTTGTCTCAGCCTCGCTTTTGTTTGCAATCGGACCCTTGGCTATCTTGGGCTCGATTAGTGATGGGATGTCAACGGGAATAGAGCTGTTACTGCTCAAAAGCACGCTCGACTTTTTTGCCGCTATGGCCTTTGCATCCTCGCTCGGTTGGGGAGTCGCAGCCGCAGCCATTCCCGTTGGAATCTACCAAGGTGCGTGGACTTTGATTGGGCTATTTTTGGGAGAAATTCTCACAAGTTATCAAATCGAAACGATGAGCATTGTGGGAGGCACGATGCTCATAGCCATTGGATTACGACTCTTGAACGTAAAGATAATTGCCGTCGGAAATTTACTTCCCGCTTTAGCAATTGCTCCCGTTATGGCCTTAATCGTTCATAGTTTTCGTTAGCAATTCGTAATTAAATAGTTGATGCATCAATCACGAATCGATATTTAACATCGCTGGCAACGGTTCGATCATATGCAATGTCAACATAGTCGGCTGAAATCACTTCCACATCACTGACGATTTGATGTTGCCCACAAAAATCTAACATCTCTTGCATCTCCGGAATCCCCCCAATCATCGATCCAGCAATGCGTCGACGACCATTGAGCAATGAGCCAACATTTACTTCGTAGGGCTTTCCAGGAAGGCCAATAACTACCAGCGTGCCGTCAAGAGCAAGTAGGTCAAGATAGTGGTTAATGTCTAAATCCGCACTGACCGTATTTAAAATTAAATCGAAACTCTTTTGATGTTCTTTAAGAACGGAGACATCCTTCGTGCAAACAAAATGATCTGCGCCCATTTCCAGCGCATCGGCTTCTTTTGTCGGCGAGTGAGAAATGACCGTAACTTCGGCGCCCATTGCAACTGCGAATTTGACTCCCATATGTCCAAGGCCTCCAAGGCCCATGACTGCAACTCTCATTCCAGGTTTTACTCCCCATTTTTTAAGTGGCGAGTACAAAGTGATTCCGGCGCACAAAAGCGGGGCTACGCCAGCCAAAGAGAGATTGGCCGGAATATGAACGGCGTAATCTTGGTTTATGACAAAGTTATTTGAATAACCACCGTAAGCAACGGTCTTTCCATCACGTTCTAGCGTGTTATAGGTTCCTGTCATCCCATTTTCGCAATATTGTTGCAAACCTGCCACGCAGCTTGAACAAGTTCGGCAAGAATCGATAAAGACTCCCACTCCAATCAGATCGCCTACTGCAAATTTTC
Source organism: Actinomycetes bacterium (assembly GCA_043745325.1). Classification (GTDB taxonomy): domain Bacteria; phylum Actinomycetota; class Actinomycetes; order Nanopelagicales; family Nanopelagicaceae; genus Planktophila. The sequence continues at coordinate 311 of JAYTTL010000023.1, read as the reverse complement.
TAACTTTCGCGCCGACGGCACTTACCGTGCCTGCAATCTCATGACCTGGAACCATGGGAAATCTGGCTGGGCCCCATTCTTGGCGTACTTGGTGGATATCAGAATGACAGATTCCAGTGAAAGAGATCTCCAGGCAGACGTCATGGGGGCCTAAATCTCTGCGTTCAAAATTCAAACGTGTGAGTGGCGCCGATGGCGACATTGCCGCTAAGGCACGTGATTTCATAGTTTTACTCCTTAAATGGAAGTGGTTGAAGTGATATGTGATTTGCGCGTGATGCACGCGCCGTAACGTGTCGCATGTGATGGCG
>JAYTTL010000022.1:0-2707 GCA_043745325.1 Actinomycetes bacterium | reverse complement strand
TTGCAGTAACCATCGCGTCTTTGTGTCCGAGCCTCTGAGCAACTACGTGCAGGGGAAGTCCTGAACGGAGAAGCTGAGTCGCGTGGAAGTGTCTGCAATCGCGGCAACTCTCAATCCCTGCCCCGACAATGACAAGTCAAGAGATTTCCCTTCCAATTTTCTTACTTAAGATTGTGCCCGATATTCATTTTATTGGCCATTTTGTAAGGTTGGGAGTCAATGGCAGTTCAGCAAAATTACTGAATTTTTATCAGAACACGAAGACCCTAAGAATGTTCAGTTGATCCATGTTTCGATTTCTCGCATGAATGAATTACAAATTTGCGAAGACTCATTCATCACGTTTGTCACATGCTATGTCATCATCACAGAAAGACTTCTTTTTGGCCTTGTCCAAGGTCGCGGCGCCCTGGCAGGCAATTGCCTAAATCCTTGCGCACCGGTCGTGCACTTTGATAGACAAACCTTTCGGTAACGAGTAAGAATGAGAAGTGCCAAATCGCCTCGGCAACTCTACAAGCCCTTACCTACTGCAGCATGCGGCAAACCCTGTTCACTGGTGGGAGTGGTGCGATGAGGCCTTCGCCGAGGCAAATCGTCTGGACTTACCCATTTTTCTCTCCATTGGTTATTCAGCCTGCCACTGGTGTCACGTCATGGCGCATGAATCTTTTGAAGATCCAAGTATTGCGGAATTTTTAAACAATAACTTCGAGAGCATCAAAGTTGACCGGGAAGAGCGACCAGATATCGACACGGTCTACATGAACGCCACTACCTCATTTACCGGTCGAGGGGGTTGGCCAATGAGCGTTTTCCTCGATGGCGATGCAAGACCCTTCTACGCGGGCACATATTTCCCACCTAACCCCTCACACGGCATGCCTTCCTTTAGGCAATTGATTGTGGCTATAGACGGTGCATGGCGCAATAATCGTGAAGAACTTCAAAATTCCGCAAAGCAAATCGTCTCCTCGCTCAACATGAAATCCAGCGCAATAACCGGGGATGAAACTCCAACGCCCCGTGATCTATCGGGCGCTGTAAAAACTCTCGGCCGTTTCTTTGATTCCGAACATGGCGGATTTGGCGGGGCGCCGAAATTTCCCCCCTCGATGGTTCTGGAATTCCTACTTAATGAGTATGCGCGAGTAGGTGATGTGCAAGCACTTTCGATGGCAGAAACTACTCTCACGGCGATGGCACGCGGTGGCATTTACGATCAACTAGGTGGCGGATTTGCCCGCTACTCCGTCGATGCTCACTGGGTTGTTCCTCACTTCGAAAAAATGCTTTACGACAATGCACTATTACTTCGAGTCTATGCGCATTGGTGGCGATTGACTGGATCTGTCATCGCGGAGCGAATTGTTCACGAGACTGCAGAGTTCATGCTTCGCGAACTTTGCACCATAGAAGGCGGCTTTGCTTCTGCGATAGATGCAGATAGCGAAGGTTCCGAGGGCGCTTTTTACGTCTGGAATCCTGAATCGATTTATGAATTGTTGGGAGCCGAAGATGGAGTATGGACGTGTAATCTTCTCGGCGTCACAGCATCTGGCACCTTCGAACATGGCCTCTCAACACTTCAACTTTTGTCCGATCCCGATGAATTTTCTCGTTGGATGCGAATTAGGCGCCTACTTTTTATAGATAGAGAGTCGAGGCCCCGACCACAAGTTGATGATAAAATCGTGGCATCTTGGAACGGCTTAGCGATTGCGGCACTTGCAGAAGCGGGAATGATTTTCAGCCAACCACATTGGGTTGCCGCCGCAGAGGCCGCTGCAGAACTCTTAGTAAACGTACACATGGGGCATCATGGCGAGAGTCGGATTAATAGAACTTCTCGTAATGGCATGGTGGGTTCGAATTGGGGAGTCCTTGATGACTACGCAAATGTCGCAGAGGGATTTCTCGCACTTTACCAAGTGACTGGTCGCCAAGACTGGTTCGATCTGGCCAGCAATGTACTTCAGGTGGCCAGCGAGAATTTCGCCGACGAATCGAATGGATTCTTTTACACCGACGCATTGGCACCAGGCTTAGTGCAACGCCCAAAGAATATTCATGACAACGCGGAGCCATCTGGTGTATTTGCGCTCGCAAAGGCGCTGATTACTCACTCCGCCTTAACCGGTGACTCCGAATATCGAAAACGTGCGGAAAGTGCGCTCACGACAGTCTCAGAGATGGCTGGCACCTCGCCGATGGGTGCTGGTTGGGGCTTGGTCGCCTCACAAGCACTGCTGTGTGGTCCAGTACAAATAGCGATCATCGGGTCCGATAGTCAGCAGAGGGACCAATTCGTGAGCGTTGCTTGGCACTCAAGCAAGCCAGGCACCGTGATCGTGGTCGGTAAACCAAATGAAGACACAACAGTCAATCTTTTGAACGATAGGCCGATGATTGATGATGGCCCGACCATTTATCTTTGTCGCGAATTCGTTTGTGAACTGCCGACGAACGATCTTGCAATATTTCGGGGACAGCTGGGCACTTGAAGCCATTCCCTTTCGAGAGGATACTGAAAGATGAGGTGGAGTTATGTGCGATCACAATTTTCAACTAAGCGTTGACGGCGAAGTCAGATGCATCAAGTGTTTTATTGGCGACGATGAAATGGAACTGCCGGTGCACGAAAAGTCAGCCGATGCCACAGACGCGCCATCGGCTGACTTTTGGGCAACCCAGGTGAGTTTCGAGG
>JAYTTL010000021.1:0-2709 GCA_043745325.1 Actinomycetes bacterium | reverse complement strand
TGGCGGGTGGGGTAGGTCGCAACCCACTCGCGGAGATCGGGGTTGGTAAGGTCGAGGGGGCGGTGACAATGTTCGCACTTCACGAACAGTTCGTCGTAGTCGAACATGCCGATCTGCTCGGGCGTCAGGTCATAGAAGCTCTCGACCTCGAATGGAATCTTGATGAAGTCGCTGGTGACGCGCGGGATCTGGTAGTGATTGCAGGCCGAACACCGCACGACATACTCGCGCTGGTCGCTGATCTTGTTGAACTTGTCGATGCCGAAATTCATGAAGCTGGGCGTCGAGAACCTCTGCGTGATCTGCATGTCTGAGTTCTGGACGCGCGACTGGTAAAGACTCAAGATATCCTGCGGGCTGAGATCGACCTCGTCGTGGAACAGGAAGTCCGAGCTGATCGCGGTGGCATCGTCCTGGCCGCAGCCGGTGATGTAGCCGAAGCTGTCCCGGATCTGGATCTGATCCTTGCGCCGGACCGGGGTGTGACCGGTCTCCGGGTTGAAGATCTGATCGCCGTCGACGATCGGCTTGATGCGGCCTTGGTAAATCTTCGTGAACAATTTTTCTGAAGGAAGACTGAAAATTCCGTTTAACGAATTACCTCTGGTCAGCAGGGCCAGGAACTTGCGGATCTGGACCTCAGTGTTGCACGTCGGGATCATTCCCTCCCCCGCCAGAAAAAGGTGGCTGTCGGCTGCAACGGTAAGGCATTGCACGGGTATTGATGTAACCGGCTCTATAGAAACGATCTGGCGAGAGAGGAACTGAGGCTTTCTCTTCCTATTGAGAGACGGAAGGCGCTCGCGCTTACGCGGTAAGCGAAACAAATCATCCTCTTGAAAACAAGAAAACAGCACGAGGCCGCAAGGCCTACAGGAGTCAATTATGATACCATCTTTTGAAACGTACCTATATTTTTGGTTGTTCCAATGAGTGCTCGGTTTTAACCCAAGAGATGTAAGTAAATAATGTACGGCCCCTATTAACTTTGGATTTGTATTTGTAAATTTTGCCTGCCCAGCTTTATTAACTGATCCATCAGAGTCAAGCAACCCTGAGAGTAGCTCTCTTCGGTTTATTTCGTTAGAATATAGGTAAGCATAGGGAATATGCTTGTCCAAATTCAGTTCTAGTTTAGTCATTCTAGTATACGGAGTGTCATATAGACCCGGATATTTAGCAACATCTCTTGCTTTTCCGTTACTTCTGTAATGCCATCTTTGGCGCTCACATTCGAGACACTTAACCCCTCGACCCCCTGTCCAGTGACCTCGAGTGCACCTCTCGTAGACTCCCGGGTAATTAACGCGGTATCCGCCGCAATTTCCGCCTTTCTTTTTACGACAGAGGGTCCAAGTAAACCCGCGTTTCTCCAGCTCTTTCTGTATGTGTGGGGCATCATCATAATGTGAGGTGATGATTGAGGAGCCTTGGCTCCCATCGCCAAGCCAAAGGCCTAGAAAGTACGGGTCAATGGGAAGAGGGTCGTCTGAACCAACAATAGGTTTAGCGTTGGTGATTTTGAAATTATTCTGCGCCCCCACCTTTACGTGTCCAGCCATCAATCTCGTAGTAATAATACCAGATTTGGCATAATTTCCGCTCTTCGGAGCTCTTGTATTTTGACCCCAAAACCCCTCAGAGTTAAATAGCCGTAAGGACTCCACCTTCCACTTGTGGTTGCCGTCCGCCACGATCTGCTCGCCATCGTCGAAAGTGATCCGGTAGCAATCGTGATCGGTATAGATCGGCGATTTATAGGTCACTTCAGTGACCTGGCCCTGCTCATCGAACAGTTGATCTCCGACCTGGACCGCACCCATCGTCGTCCAACCGGTTGGGGTGGCGATTGGGGTGTCCAGTGAAAGAGCAAGGCCGATCTGTGAACATTTGATAACCGACATGTCTGGATGCATGTCATCGGCGATCGCACGCTGGAACTCGTAGCCCTCAAAGCTGAAGGGCCGCTTCTTGATTGTGGTGTTGTCGCAGATCCACTGCCCCATCGAGTCAGTCGCGCTTGTACCCCCATATCGAAGCTTCGCGGCCTTGTAGAGGTTCTCGAACATCCCGCTGGCTGACGATAACGAGTCAGTCTTGTCGAGTGGGGCTTGAAGTTGGTGCGGCTTGGTTCACTAATCATTACTCAGTAAATAGACCAAAACTTAGTGGTCAGAGCAGTTTCCCTATGGTCTAGGGCGGAAATGGAAAACATCACATATCCGACACTTCGGGTGACTGTCCTTCAAGGCCTTCGGGAGCTCAAGGACCATTTCAACGCCGATCCCAAAGTCTTGCAGTCTGGCAACTGCCCCTATGACGCCGAGACTATCGCGATACTGACTCAGATCCTCACCACCCGCGTCGAGGTTCGCACGGTTGAGGTGGCTGCTCCGACTGCTGCCGAGGACGTTCGTGGTGGGCTGCTCGACGACGAGGAGAAGGAGCTAGTCAATAAGACCATCTCTGAGCTGCTGCGCGATCTCAATAAACTGGGCGAGGGTGAGAGTAACCTCGACACGGCCACCAAGGTCGCGATCATCAAAGCCAAGGCCACGCTGATAGATCAGCTGCTCAAGCAGCATGAGCGCGTGATGAACGTCAAGAGGATCGCTGAGTTTCAGTCGATCGTGATGGCCATCCTCGATGATCTCGTTTCGGACGAGGGTCGTCAACAATTCCTCAAGCGTATCGAGATTTATAATGACT
>JAYTTL010000020.1:0-2766 GCA_043745325.1 Actinomycetes bacterium | reverse complement strand
CGATCTTGGGCGTCGATGGAGTTGTATCCGGATTAATTGAATTTGGGCGAAGCGTAATAATCTTTGTTCCGTGAACCACTTGCGAGTGCACGGTCGTGGATCCACCAAAGATTATTTGAGTTGCAACACCGTCGGCAGTCACATCTATTGCATCGGTAATAATTCCAGATTCTGTAGCAACGGCTACGATTCCAGCAAGCTCTTTTCCAAAAGCAGTGGATGTGACTAGCAAGAATTCTGGGGATTTTTGAGCAACTAACTGGGCAATGGCATCGGCGCTTGCGGCAACACCGTGCTTTTGAAAATCTTCGCTCTCAACGACAATAATTGAAGTAATGGCCCCAGCATCCAATGCGCTGGCGCGTGCAGCACCAGTACCTATTGGGGCTAAAATAATCGCGGTAACTTCGCCAAGGCGAGCGCCAACGGTTGCAAGTTCTGCATTGGTTTTAGTGGCTTTTTCGCCTACAAAATCGGCTACGAAAAATATGGTGCTCATATAATCTTTTTTTCTGCTAGAAAAGAAACAAGTTTCTCACCTGCGGTTCCATCATCGGTAATTTTTACACCCACAACGCGGGGTGGTCGAAGTGTTGAATCCATAACCTGCGACCGAGCCGCTTGTGCGCGGACTCCTATACGCATTAAATCACGGGTTTCTATAGTTTTCTTTTTCGCCGCCATGATGCCCTTAAACGATGGATAGCGTGGTTCGTTTATCTTTTCTATGACGCCAATGACCACGGGAAAATCGGCAGAAATTAAATCAACGCCAGCCTCTGTGACTCGCGAAATTGATACACGTGAAGTTTGAGAATCAACATTGACTAAACTAGCAAAAGTTAACTGCGCCCAACTGAGTCGAGCCGCGATCATCGCTGGAATAACGCTCATGCGCGCATCGGTAGATTCAGTCCCACACAAAACTAGATCAAACTTTTCAGTTTTGATTACCTCTGCCAGAACCAGTGAGGTTGTCAGAGCGTCGGCACCGACTAACGCAGGATCACTAATAAGAATCCCGCCATTTGCCCCCATGGATAATGATTTGCGAATGGCATCCGTTGCCCGCTCTGGGCCCATGCAAATAACGGTGACCGTATTGGCACCGCCCTCATCATTGCCGCCGTGGGCCTCACTAATGCGAAGTGCTTCTTCAACTGCATATTCATCGAGATCATTGAGGACGGCATCGACGTTGACTCGATCGAGCAGACCATCAACCATCTTTTTCTCTGCCCAAGAATCAGGAACTTGTTTAATACAGACCGCGATCTTCATGGCGCATATGTTACTGATGGGTATTAGTAAAGGCGAACGCTGGCGCGCAGGTAGGGCATTATTGCCCAGTGCTACCTGCAGATCCACGTACTCTTGGCGCCACTGTGACAGAGGGTGGAGCAAACTTTGCACTCTGGTCTAATGGTGCCGATGCCGTAGAGCTCTGTCTCTTCAATGAGATAAACGGGGCTTTAGTTGAAACACGCTTTGCAATGTCTCACCGCAACGGGCCCATCTGGCATGGTTATTTAGCCGGCGTGCGAGCCGGACAGCGTTATGGCTATCGAGTTTACGGGCCATGGGCACCCGAACATGGTGTGCGCTTTAATGCCGCCAAGCTGCTCATCGATCCCTATGCCCACCGCCTCGATGGTGACATCTCGTATGTTCCGGAGATTTTTGGTCACCACGCCACTGATGGGACGGGCGCTGGAAATGTACATATGCGCGATGATCGAGATAGTGCAGGTCATGTTCCATATTCAGTTGTCACTGATCATCATGCTCGCGACATTGTGCGTCCATTAGTGCCATGGGCGAAAACTTTAATATATGAGGCGCACGTTCAGGGATTAACCGCTAAAAATCCAGCAATTGCCGAACATGAACGCGGAACATACAAGGCCCTTGGTCATCCCAGCACGATTGCGTATCTAAAATCCTTGGGGGTTACTGCGCTGGAACTTTTACCAATTGCGGAATCAATCACCGAGCCTGCGATATTTGCTCGGGGTCGAAGAAATTATTGGGGTTATAACTCACTCGCATTTTCTGCGCCGCATCGAGCATATGCTGCAACAGATGATGCAATAAGTGAACTGCAGTGGGCCGTTGATCAACTGCACTCTGCTGGAATTGAAGTTATTTTAGATGTTGTTTACAACCATACTGCCGAAGGTGGTGTTGGAGGGCCAACGTTGTCGTACAAAGGAATCGATAATAAGGCCTACTATCGCCAAGATAATTTTGGAAACTATTTGGATGTAACGGGATGCGGGAACACGTTTGCGGCAAGTAACCCTCATGCAGTTCGACAAGTAATTGATTCACTTCGCTGGTGGATTGAAGTCATCGGAGTCGATGGCTTTCGTTTTGACTTAGCAACCGCGCTTTACACAAGCGAAAGCGCCTTTAACTCATCCCTAATGTCAGCGATTGAGTCTGATTCGGTATTGCGTAACTTCAAAATGATTGCCGAGCCTTGGGACACCACTCGTTACTCGCTCGGAGATTTTCCCCACCCTTGGCGCGAATGGAACGATGTCTACCGTGATTCACTTCGCCAGTTTTGGCTTGGAGATTTGGCCCGAGGCTATGGCGAAGGGGTCTCTGATATTGCCAGCAGTATGAGTGGGTCAAGTTCAATTTTTTATTATCGCGGTCCAACATCTTCGATTAACTTCATTGCTGCCCATGATGGATTTACTCTTCATGACATGGTGACATTTGCCCATAAACGCAATCTAGTCAATGGTGAAAATAACA
>JAYTTL010000019.1:0-2770 GCA_043745325.1 Actinomycetes bacterium | reverse complement strand
TTGTAACCCTCTCAGTTATTTCACTAACTGTGGGGTTGCAATCTCGGCATTTGCTGGCTATCCATTTTCATACTTTGGTAATGCACCAAAGAGATATATTGTTACGGCAGGGCTAATTAAGCCTCTTGAATAGAGAAGGCTATATATGTCCGATTCTGCACAGTGCCCAGTGGTTCACGGAGCCGTAACAACAGTTGGAACCTCGAATATGCATTGGTGGCCCAATGCGCTCAACCTTGACATCTTGCATCAGCATGATACAAAAACCAATCCGCTAGGCGCAGGTTTTAATTATCACGATGAGCTAAAGAAGTTAGATGTTGAGGCTTTAAAACTCGATCTGCATGAATTGATGCGAGATAGCCAAAGTTGGTGGCCAGCAGATTGGGGCCATTATGGCGGGTTAATGATTCGCATGGCTTGGCACTCAGCTGGCACATACCGAACTGCAGATGGCCGTGGCGGTGGCGGAAATGGAAACCAACGCTTTGCCCCTTTGAACTCGTGGCCAGATAACGTCAATGTCGATAAGGCGCGACGTTTGCTATGGCCGATTAAAAAGAAGTATGGAAAGAAATTAAGTTGGGCGGATTTAATTATTCTTGCAGGGACTATCGCCTATGAATCAATGGGATTAAAAACATTTGGTTTTGCTTTTGGTCGCGAGGATATTTGGCAACCTGAACTCGATACATATTGGGGCTCAGAAAGAGAGTGGCTGGCACCAAGTGATGCTCGTTATGAGAGTCTTGATGATCCGGCAACGATGGAGAATCCACTAGCCGCTGTACAAATGGGTTTGATTTATGTAAATCCTGAAGGCGTCAACGGGAAATCCGATCCACTAAAGACTGCAGGGCAGATACGGGAAACTTTCAAGCGTATGGCTATGAACGATGAGGAAACTGTCGCTCTCACTGCCGGCGGACACACAGTTGGCAAGGCTCATGGCAATGGGGTTGCATCACTTCTTGGCCCTGCCCCAGAGGCGGCAGATGTCGTAGAACAAGGTCTTGGGTGGAAAAATCATGGTCAGCGGGGAATTGGTCGCGATACTGTCTCAAGTGGAATTGAAGGCGCGTGGACAACTCACCCAACTCAATGGGACAACGGATATTTTTATCTTCTCTTTAATTATGAATGGGAGTTAAAGAAGTCACCCGCAGGTGCCACTCAGTGGGAGCCCATTAACATTGCTGAAATAGATAAGCCAGTTGATGTGGAAGATCCATCAATTCGCCTCAACCCGATTATGACTGATGCCGATATGGCGATGATGAAAGATCCTATTTATCGCCAGATATCAGAGCGCTTCTATAAAGATCCAGCGTATTTTGATGATGTCTTTGCGCGGGCATGGTTTAAGTTAACTCACAGGGACATGGGTCCTAAGGTTCGCTACATAGGACCCGATGTTCCAGTTGAAGATCTCATTTGGCAGGACCCAATTCCGGTCGGTTCTATACAGTACAACGTAGATGATGTGAAGTCAGCGATCGCATCGGCTGCGCTAACTATTTCAGATATGGTCTCAACGGCATGGGATAGCGCCCGTACTTTCCGTGGCTCTGATATGCGGGGAGGGGCCAATGGAGCTCGTATTCGTTTGGCACCGCAGCGAGATTGGCAGGGCAATGAACCTGAGCGCTTGAACCGTGTTCTTTCAACGCTAGAGCCAATTGCCGAACGCTTTGGTGCAAGCCTTGCTGATGTAATTGTTCTTGCTGGAAATCTTGGTGTTGAACAAGCGGCCAAAGCAGCTGGCTTTGACATAGAAGTCGCTTTTAATCCTGGGCGCGGAGATGCAACCGTAGAAGCGACAGATGTCGCCTCGTTTGAAGCGCTAGAACCAATCCATGATGGCTACCGAAACTGGATAAAAGAAAATTACGTCGTTAGTTCTGAAGAGCTCATGCTTGATCGCACTCAATTGATGGGACTTACCGCCCCAGAAATGGTTGTGCTCATGGGAGGCATGCGGGTTTTGGGCACTAATTATGGCAGGAGCAAACACGGAGTCTTCACCGAAAATATCGGCGCCCTCTCAACAGATTTCTTCACCACTCTTACAGATATGACCTATCTCTGGGAGTCAAGTGGTGAAAACCTTTACAACCTTCGAAATCGTGTTACGGGTGAAGTTAAGTTCACCGCCACTCGAGTCGATTTGATTTTTGGTTCAAATGCAATTTTGCGTTCGTATGCTGAGGTATATGCCCAGGACGATAGCAAGGCCAAATTCGTCAACGACTTTGTCGCAGCGTGGGTGAAGGTTATGAACTCTGATCGCTTCGATATCTAGATCATTGTGCATCTGGGCTTAATCTGTACATGGGTACGCACATAGACATTGAACTACTAACGAGTGAGCAGTGGCAACGTTTGCGCGATATTCGTCGGCGCTCATTAATAGAGAGCCCGATGCTTTCGGCGGAAAGTTTGATATTGAAAGTAACTTCACCGAAAATGATTGGCGAGATAAAATTACAACTCTAGATTTTTTGGTTGCATCAGTAAATAAAGTTGACGTCGGATTGATGTCAGTAGAGGTATTAATCGGTGATCATGTCGCGACTTGCTGGGTCGGTGGGTGTTGGAGTGATCCCAACTTACGTGGGCAAGGCGTAATTCGTGCGATATTTAAGTATGTGGATATTCACTCTGGTGAACATGGATGGCAACGACAAGGTCTTGGTGTTTGGACCGATAATTACCGTGCAATTGCGGCCTACACGGCAATTGGATTTTTGGTCGCCGGCCAAAAGCAGCC
>JAYTTL010000018.1:0-2776 GCA_043745325.1 Actinomycetes bacterium | reverse complement strand
AATAACCGCTCATCTTCCAACGCGGATCCGTTAAACGATCCTCTGGAATATCGCGGACTTCAGGAAGCGCCAACTCTTCGCCTTGATACAAGTATGCGCCTCCTGGCAGCGCCAACATCATGAGCGCAGCACTACGCGCCCGCAAAACGCCGCGTTTAATATTGAACATCGCAAGATCGCCTTGGCGCGAAAGCGTTGTATCACCGTGATTTGTTAAACCTAAATCTAAACGATCTACCGAACGCACGACATCATGATTATTAAATACCCACGATGTTGGCGCACCGACTTCGGCCAATGCATCTATTGAGTGATTAATCTTCTTCTTAATTTCAGCTGGCTTCCAAAGAGTCGTTAGCATTTCAAAGTTAAAGGAATTTTGTAGCTCATCATGCCTAACATAGCGAGCGATACGCGATGCCGGACTTACCCAAGCTTCAGCAACTGCCATGCGATCTCCGGTGTATGAATCAAAGATCTTTCGCCATGAACGGTATATATCGTGCACACCCTCTTGATCCCAGAAAGGTTTATGTTCGGTACCAAGCATTTCAGCGGCTGGATCTTTTGTGATATCGGGCAAACCTGCCTCTTTAAACATTCCATGTGCGACATCGATTCGAAATCCATCGACGCCCCGATCTAGCCAAAACTTTAAAACATCTTCAAGATGAGCCACGACTTCTGGGTTTTCCCAGTTTAGATCAGGCTGTTCGACGGCGAATAAATGTAAATACCACTGCCCCAGCGTTCCATCGGCCTCGGTAACGCGCTGCCACGCCGGACCCCCAAAAACAGCCTCCCAGTTATTCGGGGGCACGTCACCGTTAGCGCCTTTGCCATCTCTAAACATATATCGATTGCGCTCAACCGAACCTGGGGCAGCCTTTAAGGCAGCCTGAAACCATGCGTGATCACTAGATGTATGGTTTGGAACAATGTCAACGATTAATTTAATGCCAAACTCATGAGCCTCTTTAATTAAAGTTTCAGCCTCGGCCAACGTACCGTAATCAGGTTCGATATTCATATAATCCGCGACGTCATAACCGTGATCATGCTGCGGAGATGGATACCACGGCGTAATCCAGATTGCGTCAACTCCAAGTTTCCTCAAATATGGCAGGCGCGAGCGAATGCCTTCGACATCACCGATCCCATCACCATTTGAATCAGCGAAGGAGCGGATGTAAATCTGATACGTAACGGCATCTCTCCACCAAGGTCTTTCAGTACGCGATGCAAGCCGGCTCACTTTTACTCCGTCTCTAAATATGAATTAAGAATCTGGCGCTGATTATCGGTTAAAGGCTTGGAGCTCAAAGTATCGTCGGTCACTGTGACTTGAACGGTTTTAATTTTAGCAAAGAGGGTTCCCTCACTCGAAATCTCATACACCATCGTGAATGAGGATTTGCCTATTGCTTCAATCCAAATAGTGACATCGACATAGATATTGCCCGCATTGATTGGAGCCTTAAAATCGACTTCGGCTCGGGCTACTACCATATTGAAAATACCCAACATCGCAAAGCGCGCCTCTTGCGCATAGGTTAAATATCTGGCGTTATTAACATGTCCTATGGCATCTAAATCATCCCAGCGCACATACTGTTTACTAATATGTTTCATTTAGCGCGTCAACTTTCTATACGTAACGCGATGTGGACGCGCGGCTTCGGCTCCAAGACGTTGGATTTTATTTTCTTCATATGATTCGAAGTTTCCTTCAAACCAGAACCACTTTGATTCACCTTCATAGGCCAAAATGTGGGTAGCGACACGATCCAAAAACCAGCGATCGTGAGAGATGACAACGGCGCATCCCGGGAACTCTAGAAGTGCATTTTCGAGAGAGCCTAAAGTCTCAACATCTAAATCATTTGTTGGTTCATCCAGAAGAAGCAAATTTCCACCTTGCTTAAGAGTCAACGCTAAGTTCAATCGGTTGCGCTCACCGCCCGATAAAATTCCGGCAGGCTTTTGTTGATCAGGACCTTTAAAGCCAAAACAGGATACATATGCCCGCGAAGGCATTTCGACCACTCCAACTTTTATAAAATCAAGACCATCCGATACAACTTCCCACAAAGATTTTTTAGGATCAATTCCGCCACGTGATTGATCCACGTAGGAGATTTTCACGGTCTCCCCGATTTTGACACTTCCTGAATCAGGGGTTTCCATTCCCAAGATTGTCTTAAATAGCGTCGTTTTACCTGCACCATTTGGGCCAATTACTCCGACAATTCCGTTGCGCGGCAGAGTAAATGAGAGATCATCAATGAGTACGCGATCGCCAAAACCCTTGGTTAAATGATCGACTTCAATGACAACGTTTCCAAGACGCGGACCAGGTGGAATCTGAATCTCTTCAAAGTCCAACTTGCGCATCTTGTCGGCTTCGGCCGCCATCTCCTCATACCGTGCAAGACGGGCTTTAGATTTAACTTGGCGACCTTTAGCATTAAGGCGTACCCATTCCAGCTCTTCGGTTAAACGCTTGGCGCGTTTAGCATCTCTCTGGCCTTCGACCTTTAAACGCGCTGATTTCGTCTCCAAATACGTCGTGTAGTTACCTTCATATGGATAGGCGCGTCCACGATCGAGTTCTAGAATCCACTGCGCTACATTGTCCAAGAAATATCTATCGTGAGTAATCGCAACGACTGCGCCGTGATATTTATTGAGATGTTGTTCAAGCCACAAAACCGACTCGGCATCTAAGTGGTTTGTTGGCTCGTCAAGTAGTAATAAATCTGGGGCTTGTAAAAGT
>JAYTTL010000017.1:0-2776 GCA_043745325.1 Actinomycetes bacterium | reverse complement strand
GAAGGCTCTACATCCAAAGCAAAGGAGATTCCTTTATGTTCCATCCTTGGTGCCCACGCTGCAAATGCAGAGGATGCAATTACTTCTGGGCTCACCTGCGTTGTTATCTTGTTTAAAACTCTCTCAGAATTTTGAGAGACTTCGCGCACGTCGTGTGAGAGTCGATTTACTCGCTCTAATTGATCTCGAATAGTTTGCCATGTATGTCCGTCAGGTACTACAACGCTGTCTTCAATACCATCAACTATTGCTAGAACTGTGGCGATTGGTGTTCGTAATTCGTGGGCCAAATCGTTCAATATGCGCGACTGCGCCTCTCGACTTTTGGCCAAATCTATAGACATACCCTCTAGCGCCTCGGTTAAACGATCAAGCTCGGGACTTGAATTTCTGGAGGGAACTTTAGCATCCAAATCTCCTGAGGCTAGGATTTCAGCAAAACCTGTAACTCTATTGATTGGTTTAACAATTCTGAGCATGAAATACCACGCTAGACCGCCAGAAATAAAGATTGAAATAATTGCCCCGATAAATAGAGAGATGTTGAAAGAAGAGATATACGCCTCAATTACATGTGTCCTTGCACTTAGTGATGAAACTCCGGCATCATGTAAGTGTCGATCAAATATAGTTGGTGAGACAGCAAAGGCAGTTACCACAAGTATTACGCCATTTATTAGAACAAGAAGTAACTGCCCACTTAACATTTGGATCATGAGACTCTTTTTTTGAAATGTTCTCATCCAAGATCCATCCCATAGCCGATTCCACGGATGGTTCTAATTAATCCATCAGCACCCCCTGCATCAGAGAGTTTCTTGCGCAAGTGGCCAACATGTACATCGACAACGTGTATTTCGCCAAACCATTCTCCTCCCCAAACTGATTCAAGAAGTGTTCGACGTGAAAAAACGTTCTTAGGGTGTTTCATCATGATTTCAAGTAGATCAAACTCTGTCTTAGTTAACTCAACTAGTGCGTCTCCCAGGAAAACCGTACGAGAGTTAGAGTTTAATGTAATCTCTCCAAAGCCAATGAGATCCGCACTGTCTTCTGTCGAATCAACCAGGTTTGGACTTCGATGTCGCCTTAGTATCGCCTTTGATCTGGCAATAAGCTCTCGAGGAGAAAAGGGTTTTACTAGATAGTCATCGGCTCCAACTGCAAAGCCTACAATTTTATCGATCTCGTCGTCACGGGCGGTCAACATTAAGATATATGCATCTGAAAAACTCCGAATCTGCCTACAGACTTCAATTCCATCAAAGCCGGGCAACATCACATCTAAAATGATGAGATCGGGTTTCCCAACTTGTGCTCTTTCCACTGCGCTCGGGCCGTCAACGGCACTGTCAACGACGTAGCCTTCACGCTCAAAGTAACTTATTACGACAGCGGCAAGTTCAATTTCATCTTCTACGACGAGTACCCGAAGGGCATTATTCACAGCGCTCCATCCTTAACCCAATCGAAGGCTGAGTTAAGGTTACTGGACTTTATCTGATTCTATCGAGTGGCTATTTATTAATCGACGGGACTTTGCATAGTCATTGGCATCTATTTCACCCGAAGCTAATCGTCGATCTAAGATTTGGCGAGGAGTCTCTTGACGAACACCCAATTTTTCTCCACGAGTAAGCCAAGTGACAAGCCATATTCCTAGCCCGATAATTACTATCCAAAAAATAGACATGAATACCATTGAGCTGCCGCTCATCCCATTGTTATCAAACCAATTCATCATTTCCTTTATCTCCTAACTTATTTTTCTCGATACATGAAGAGTACGGTTTGAATCCTCAGAATTACCCCTCTAAATAGTAAAGATTTAGTAAAGAGTTTAACTGCATACAGGCCAGCCTAACTCGACACGCAACCACTTACGGCCCATCTTTCATAGGCAGAGAATGATGCGAAGAAAAACCATGAATAATAATCTACGAAGCGATTTTCCCTTTAAGAAAAGCAACGCTACGTTGCCAAGCAATATCTGCAGAATTCGAATCGTAGACTTCTTTGCGGTCACTATTGAAAAAAGCATGGCGCGTACCTGGATAATCAAAGATCTCTACGCTTGCATTTCCCGCTTCAATTGCTTTAACCGCCTCTTGGATTCCTGGGGCTAATGAAGTTCCATCACTCTCACTGCAATGAATCATGGCGCTTTTACCGGTGAAGTTTCCCCACACGGGCTCCATTCTCGCCCAGGGCATTCCAGGGTAAAAAGCTATGGCTGCGGTAATTGCCGGCGCAAGCGTTGCACTCCAGAGCGCTAATGATCCACCCATACAAAAACCGACTACTCCTACTTTCTTACTCGTCACTTCAGATATGCGAAGTAAATATTGCGCCGCACCATCAATATCGAGTGCGGCTTTATCCATGGCAAGCCCCATAAGTAGTTTCATCGCGTGATCTGGCTCTTTGGCAATGGCACCGTGGTAAAGATCAGGGGCTAGGGCTACAAAGCCAGCTGCCGCAAAGCGATCTGCTACATCTTTTATATGCTCTACCAATCCCCACCACTCTTGAATCACGATTACGGCAGGCCCACTACCAGAATCAGGAATGGCCAAATATCCATCGCATTGACCACCATTGCTATCGAAAGTGATGAGCTCTCCCATTTTTTCACTTACTCCACTCTGTGTATTCAAACAATCAGAACACTATGGCATTTCGGATAGGAATGAGAATCTGGCCAGCCTGAGCCTTTATAAGAAAACCATCGTAACCCTTGACAGGTTAATACTTAACAAATAAGTTAAGTGTTGAT
>JAYTTL010000016.1:0-2777 GCA_043745325.1 Actinomycetes bacterium | reverse complement strand
TAAAATCGATTCAGACGGGTTTATATTTGCGAGCCCTGGATCACTGATTGATGATATTGAAAAGTTTTTTGATTTAAATTTAGCCGATGAGCTCTCATTTTTCTCTCCAACGGGCAAAGTCGGAGAAATATTTGAAATTCCTGTGAGTGCTAAGGATGTCCAGACTAATCGAATCTATTTAGTTTCACTCGGAGATAGAACTACTCAGGCTTTTCGATTGGCGGCTTCTGCCATCGCTCGAAAAGTCCGAGGTAAAAATGTAAGCGTATTTTCAGCGTGTGCGATTAAGGCAGAGGATATACACGCCCACGCGATTTCACTGACGATGGGCGCTTATCTTTGGAGCCAAAAGAGTTCAAAGGCACCGGAAGTTCCAATATTTATTGTCGCAACTGAGGATAAGGAGATAATTAATGGTGCTAACGCTTATGCGAAAGCGATTACGCGCGCTCGCAATCTGGTGCATACGCCTTCTAATATTAAGACTCCTGAATGGATGGCTTCAAAGGCGCAAGAGTTCGCAAAAGGGAGTGGACTAAAAGTTAAGGTTCTTGCCGGAAGAGAACTCAAAGATTTTGGCGGATTACGAGCCGTCGGAAATTCATCTCGGCAATCGGGACCGCGTTTCATAGAAGTCTCTTATTCGCCTAAAAATGTTAAGAAACCACTGAACGCGCTTCCTCACGTTGTTTTAGTTGGCAAAGGAATCACCTTCGATACTGGTGGAATTTCATTGAAGCGTCCTTACGATCTCATGATCGGAATGAAATCTGATATGGCTGGCGCAGCTGCAATTCTTGCAACCTTGAGCGCGCTAGAGGAGCTTCAACCTAATATTCGAGTAACGGCGCTCATGATGTGTGCTGAAAACGCTATTTCTTCCACGGCGCAGCGGCCAAGTGATGTCATCAAACATTATGGTGGTACAACGGTCGAGGTAATAAACACGGACGCAGAAGGACGCTTAGTTTTAGCCGATGGCCTAGCCTATGCCGATTTAAATTTAGATCCCGACTATTTAATAGATATCGCAACTCTTACTGGTGCTGCTGCACTAGCGCTTGGACGTGATTACGCAGCAATGTATACGCGAGATGAAAAACTCGCAGCCCAATTTGAAAAAGCCGGAAGAGATTCTGGTGATCGAGTGTGGCATATGCCTTTAATTGATGATTATAAGGATGCTTTTTTAAGCGATACCGCAGATTTTAATCACACCGGAGTTAAAGGTAAATACTCTGCGGGCTCGGTTACTGCCGCCTTATTCCTTGAGAACTTTGTAGGTAACCGTCGCTGGTTGCACTTAGATATTGCAGGAACAGGTCGCAGCGAAGTTGATTCAGGGGAAAATCCAAAAGGTGGTACAGGTTTCGGCGTACGATTATTAACCCACTGGATACTCACGCTTTGATGAAAACTGATCCGCATTCATACGCTGAAAACTTTATTGCTGAAGATCACTGCAAATCTCAAGCTCGGGCGCGTGGGCTAGAGCTCGGCGTAGTGGACGTTACACCGGGAGCAGGTTCTTATCTTCGCCACCTTGCCTACACTTTATCGGCACAGTCCGTGGTCGAAGTAGGAACAGGTTCAGGTGTTGGCAGTTTATGGCTACTGGATGGAATGCTTACAAGTGGAACTTTAACTTCAATTGATGATGAAATGGAGCATACGCGAATTGCAAAGCTTGCCTTTAATGACGCCGATATTGCTCAAACTCGGTATCGCCTTATCACGAACTCAATTTTAGATGTGATATCAAAACTAACCGATCGCGCTTATGATCTCGTTGTTTTGCGGCATAGCCCACAGGATCTCGCCTTTGTCATTGGCGAAGCACATCGCATTTTACGCAGCGGTGGGGCTTTAGTTATCGATAACTTCTTTGGGGGAGCCAAAGTCTGCGATCCAGCTCAACGGGACCCAAAAACAGTTGCCCTTCGGGATGCTGGGAAAATCATTAAAAATGACACAGATCATTGGGTGAGTACTTTAATTCCAACAGGTGATGGATTGTTAGTTGCTACAAAGTTGTAGCAGAATGACACCATGATATTTCCACGTCCGAAAAAAACTGCATATGCCCCTCCTTGGTGGGAAGTAAAGGGCGCACCCAGGAGTTCACGTGCGACAATTTTTCTTGTTGCTCTTATCGCAGGTGGTATTGGTGGATTTTTGGGAGTCAGTGCTACAGGTGGGAATGTTTTTCAACAGGCAAATTTAGTTTCATCTTCAAGCACAATCGAGCGTGCACCTGATTCTGTCGCAGGAATAGCAAAACGAGTTCTGCCCTCAGTGGTCTCAATTACAACTCGAACTAGTAATGGTGGAGGAACTGGATCCGGATTTGTTATCGATAGTTCTGGATTTATTTTGACAAATAACCATGTAATTGCACCCGTGGCCGATGGGAATGGAGTTTTGAGAGTCACTCTCAATAATGGTGATGTCTACAATGCAACCATCATCGGACGAGATGCCTCTTATGATTTGGCAGTTATTAAGATTTCTGCGACGAATTTGCCTGCACTTCAATTTGGTGACAGCGACAAAGTTGCCGTCGGTGATCCAGTGATTGCAATTGGCTCACCACTAGGTTTAACCGGTACCGTCACGCTTGGCATTATCAGCGCAAAAGACCGCCCAGTTACGGCAGGCGGCTCTTCAACGGACAATTCATTTATTAACGCATTGCAGACCGACGCCGCAATTAATCCTGGTAACTCAGGAGGCCCTCTCGTTGATGCAACGGGTGCTGTCATTGGAGTTAACTCGGC
>JAYTTL010000015.1:0-2782 GCA_043745325.1 Actinomycetes bacterium | reverse complement strand
CTCTACAAGAAGAGTTATCAACTACTGAAAACAAGGTCGCTTTTAGTCGCCAGTTTTATAATGATAATGTGCGCTCGCTCAATACGGCCGTAAAAACCGTACCCACTAACTTCTTTGCCGGTTTTGCAAAAGTGACGGAGCGCGAGTTTTACGAGGTTGAAGATCCTCAAGATCGCAATGCTCCAAAGGTCACCTTTTAATATCAATGAACTTTAGAACTCAACAGGCCGCAAATAAGCGCAAAACAATTGGCTTGCTTGTCGGTATGGCCGTGCTGGTGTGGCTGGTGGTTTACGCCGCATTAACGTATTTTGGAACTTCGACCGCTGGAATTGTTCCAATCGCTGTTGGCATCGCACTCATCTCAGTATGGGGCTCATATTACGGCGCTGATAAATTAGTAATAACAATGACCGGAGCTAAGGTAATTCAAGAGTCGGATAATCCAAAATTATTTAATTTAATTCAAGAGGTAACAATCGCCAGTGGTCTACCTATGCCTAAAGTCGCAATAGTTGTGGATGACGCCCCTAATGCCTTTGCAACTGGGCGAAACCCTGAGCATGCACTCATCGCATTTACAACTGGAATTTTAGAGGCGATGGATCGAGATCAACTGCAAGGCGTAATCGCCCACGAATTGGCCCATGTCGCCAATCGAGACACTTTAGTTTCAGCCGTTGCCGCAACAACTGCTGGAGCAATCGCAATTTTGAGCGATATGTTGACACGAATGATGTGGTTTGGTGGCGGACGTCGCGATCGCGATAGCAACGGTAATCCAATCGTCCTCGTTTTCTCACTGGTGATTTTGATTCTAGCCCCACTTGCCGCCATACTTTTGAAATCTGCAATCTCTCGTAAACGTGAATCATTGGCCGATGCAACAGCAGTTGCATTTACTCGTAACCCTGCGGGTTTGCGAAGTGCATTAGAGGTTTTAGCTGCCGACTCGACCGTTGTACGACAAAAATCCACGTCGGTTGCACACATTTGGATTGAATCACCGCTAGATGGGAAGGCTGTGTCAAAGCTATTTTCTACACATCCGCCGATTGCCGAACGTATCGCCGTTCTAAAGGCGATGGAGCAGTTAAGTTAATGAGAAGAACTAATTTTGCCTGTTTGGGAAAAACAGAGTAAATACGCAACCTTGGCCCGGCTTTGAAGTGACCCCGACCCTTCCCCCATGGGCGTGCATCACCGCATCTACAATCGATAAGCCAAGCCCGCTACCTTCATTTCGGTTTCGTTGGCGCGATGGATCGGCCCGAAAAAATCGCTCAAATATCTTCGTCTGATCGGCGTCGCTTAGCCCAGGACCATTATCGGCGACACTGATGTATGCGCCATCTTCTTCGGCGCGTGCAGTAACAGTAATTGCGGTTCCATCGGGAGTATGTGTTCGCGCATTTGCAAGCAAATTAGACAAGACTTGATAAATTCGATCAGAGTCGCCGAGAGTATAAAGTTCATTCGGTGTTAGAACTGTTATTGGGTGAGACGGTCCGGCAGCTACAGCCGAAGCAACTGTCTCTTGAATTACTTGAACGAGATTTACCGGCTTGAGCTCCATTTCACGTGATTGATCAAGACGGGCAAGTAGCAATAAATCCTCAACCAAAACCCCCATGCGTACAGACTCTTTTTCGATGCGACCGATGAGCTCCTTTGTCTTTTCTCCATCTGGCACTGCGCCTTGGCGATGGAGTTCAGCAAAACCGCGGATGGCAGTTAGAGGTGTTCGAAGCTCATGGCTGGCATCTGCAACAAATCGACGTAACTTGTCTTCACTTTCTGTGCGAACTGCAAATGATTCTTCAATTCTTCCAAGCATTGTATTGAGTGAAGTACTCAACCTTCCCACTTCAGTATCGGGCTCGAAGTTTTCAAGACGCGCAGAAAAGTTACCCGCGGCAATCTTTTCGGCAGTTACTTCAACATCTTCCAGTGGTTTCATACTCAATCTGATTACTTGGCGGGAAGCAAGCCCAATAAGTAAAAGAACAATTAAACCAATAAAGAGAAAAACTCGTCCAATACGGTGAGTGGTTCGATCAAAATCTGAAAGAGATTGTGCGACTACCACAGATCCCAGCGCTGATGGAAGAACGCGTGTTACGACACGGAAGTCAGCTCCAGGTGCTTCGACCGTGAAGGGCCGATCGCCAAAGACAGCAACTTGGACAGGCAGTAAACCTTTCACATAATCAGTGATTTGGTTGGCGTTTAAATCACCACCAATTTCACCGACGAGATTACCTTTTGAATCTAAAACAGTGACAGAGATGGATGATGGAACTTTATTTAAGGGAGCAACTTTTTGATTTTGAGTCGTTGTGGGCTGACTACTGGCATTCTCCCTAGCTTCGTTGTGGACCGGATACATCTCTTCATCGTTGACAATTCCAGCTTGGTTTACTCGAGAAGCAGTTCCACCAATAACACTTATAAGCTGGGCATCAATTTGACCAATTAAATGGCTACGAAGTAGGAGTTGCGAAGCAATCCCCGCACCAATAAAGCCAATCGCAGAGAGAACTAGTACGCCAACTGTTAAACGATTACGTAACGACCAGTTGCGAAGCGGTGACTTCATTATTTATTTTGGCGGCATTCGTAAGCGGTATCCAACACCACGTACTGTATGAATTAAAGGAGGATTAAGAGCATCGATTTTTTTTCGCAAGTAAGAAATGTACGTCTCTACAATTCCGGCATCTCCTCGAAAGTCGTACTGCCAAACATGATCTAAAATCTGCGATTTCGAAACTACCCGATC
>JAYTTL010000014.1:0-2804 GCA_043745325.1 Actinomycetes bacterium | reverse complement strand
TGATTGCCGTTAACGATACCGATACTAAACACATGTTTGATAATCGATATGGAACCGGTCAGTCGACTCTTGATGCTGTTTTCCGTTCGACGAACTTCTTACTTGCTGGGCGAATCTTGGTGGTAGCTGGATTTGGTTATTGTGGCAAGGGTGTTGCCGAGCGTGCTAAAGGTATGGGCGCAGATGTTGTCGTTACTGAAATTGATCCAACGAAAGCATTAGATGCCATGATGCAGGGATTTAGAGTGATGCCGATGAGTGATGCCGCAAAAATTGGCGACGTATTCATCACCGTTACAGGTAACCGCGATGTACTTCGGGAAGAGCACTTCCTAGTTATGAAGGACGGCGCAATTTTGGCGAACTCAGGGCACTTTGATATTGAAATCGATGTTGCCTGGTTAGAGCAAAACTCAAAGGTCAAGAATTCCAAGATGCGCCACCAAACCGATGAATATGTTTTGGCCGATGGTCGTCGCCTCCTTCTTCTTGCTGAAGGACGCTTAGTCAACTTAGGTGCTGCCGAAGGCCACCCAGCATCCGTGATGGATATGTCTTTTTCTGATCAAGCGCTGACTGCCGAGTATTTAGTTAAAGAAGCTAAAAACTTAAAACCTGGAGTTCATAATGTTCCGACGTACATTGATAAGGAAGTTGCAAGCCTTAAGCTCATAAGCATGGGAGGGCGCATAGACGTTCTTACGCCTGCTCAAGATATGTACTTAAACTCTTGGGAGCACGGTAGCTAATGACTTTGGTTATGGTCGTCGATGACGATCAAGACCTCTCTGAAATGCTCGGAATTGTTTTAACTGGAGCAGGAATCGACGTTGACCTCGTAAGCCGCGGCGATGAAGTTATGGACGTATTTCGAAACAATCCTCCAGATTTAGTGCTTCTGGATGTCATGTTGCCAGGTCTAGATGGAATTGAAGTCTGCAAGTTAATTCGGGCTGAATCAATGGTGCCAATTATTATGCTCAGCGCCAAAGGTGATTCCTTTGATGTCGTGCGGGGTTTAGAGGCTGGCGCCGATGATTACATGGTCAAGCCATTTAAACATCCATCCGAGCTTATAGCGCGCATTCGCACACGATTGCGTCGCACAAATACCGAAATATCGGGGCTTTTAACTATCGGCGACCTAGCTATTGATGTACAAGCACACCAAGTTCTGCGCGTTGGAAAGCAGATCGCATTAACTCGGCTTGAATTTGATCTTTTAGTGGCGTTGGCGAAAGAGCCAGGACGGGTATTTTCACGTGATGCACTCTTGCGTGAAGTATGGGGATACCGTCACTCAACTGATACTCGCTTAGTAAATGTACATGTCCAACGATTGCGTGCCAAAATTGAACACGATGCTGAGCGTCCAGAGATTGTTGTTACAGTTCGAGGAGTTGGATACAAAGCTGGAGTAATGGGCAGTTCATAATAATGAACGGCCTCTTTTCGCGATTTCGTAATTCACTTGCCTTAAAAGTAATAGTTTCAACGGTTGTCCTTTCATTAGGCGTCATTTACGTTGCAGGTTCTGCCTTGAATTCGCAGTTATCTGCAGGTATTAAGAAGGTAAATCTAGAATCCTCATTAACGGAAGCCCGTTCTACGATTTTCAGCGCTAAATACCGTTTAGTTTTAGCGCAAGGGGAAAAAGAAGAGGCTGTGAGAAAAGTCATTGACGACGTAATCAGCGCGGCGACGTCACTGACTACGAGTGAAAATGCACGTGAAGTCATATTTATTAAAAGTGTAGGAAATACTAAAAATATAAATTATGCGATTACCTCAAACTTTGTGGATCCACATTCAATTCCGGAGTACTTGAGTAATAATGTTAGAAAAAGTAATGACAATGTTTGGAGCTACATCACAATTAGATACGTAGACGGTCGCTTGGTTCCAGGATTAGCAATCGGAGAAAAAGTACATATCCCTAATGCGGGCCGATATGAGATGTATTTGGTCTTCTCACTGTCAAATCAAAATGAAACACTTGCATTGATTACACGATATTTGCTGCTTACGGGATTTTTTCTAATTTTTCTTATTGGATTAATTACATGGATGGTATTGCGCCAAGTTGTGAAACCAGTACGAGAGGCGGCCCAGATTGCAAGCAAGTTTACTTCTGGAGATTTTTCGGAGCGAATGCACGTTCGTTCTCAAGATGAAATGGCCATCCTTGCTATGGCGTTTAATGATATGGCTGAGTCTCTTGCAGAGCAGTTTGCACGGCTAGAAAACCTATCTCGAGTTCAGCAACGATTTGTCTCTGATGTCTCGCATGAACTAAGAACGCCTCTCACGACACTTCGAATGGCATCTGAAGTCATTTACTCAGCAAATGAGGATTTTGATCCAGTTCTGACGCGTAGTAGTGAATTAATGGTTGCCCAACTTGACCGATTCGAAAGATTGCTTGAAGATCTTTTGGAGATAAGTCGCTTTGATGCAGAAGCTGCAGAATTGGAAGCCGTTGATTTTGATTTGATTAGCCTGGTTCGGCGGTGTGCAGATGATTTAGCATTGGTTGCCCGTCAGAACTCAACAGAGCTACGTATTTATACAATCGCATCCGAAGTAAGCATTAGTGCTGATATTCGTCGAGTTGAACGAATTTTGCGAAATCTGCTCACGAATGCCATCGATTTTGCCGATGAAAAGCCAATCACGATCACAATCGTTGCAAGTGATGAGGATGTTGCAGTCGGGGTTCGTGATTCTGGTATCGGTCTTGATGAATCTTCACTTAACCGAGTTTTTGATCGATTCTGGCGTGCTGATTTGTCGCGTGCACGTAC
>JAYTTL010000013.1:0-2807 GCA_043745325.1 Actinomycetes bacterium | reverse complement strand
TGCACATTCCTAAGCCGTGTTCTTCTTGCGCGGTCTTCTTGCGGTTTCGCAACGTATCCAGAGGGTGCATATCCAACTCTGCGATACGAATAAAGAATCGAGGCCCCGCAAATGACTTCTTATTCTCTTCATGATCACGGATTACGTGGCACGTATCTTGGCACAGGAAACATTCGATACATTTACGAAACTCTTGGCTGCGCTCGACATCGATCTGCTCCATGCGCGCCTCGCCCGGAGCAAGATCAGTTGGGTGGGCATAGGCAGGAATCTCCATAGCTTTCCTATAATTGAAAGAAACGTCAGTGACTAAATCTTTAATTACTGGAAAAGCGCGCAACGGAGTAACTGTGATTGTCTCTTCTTCTCCATAAGCTGCAACTTGAGTCATGCAGGCTAATCGAGGCTTTCCATTTATCTCCATCGAGCATGAACCACATTTGCCGGCTTTACAGTTCCAGCGAACAGCTAAGTCACCCATCTGAGTAGCTTGAACACGATGAATTACATCGAGAACTACCTCGCCTTCGTTGGCCTCTACTTGAACATCTTGAAGCGCACCCTCAGTTGAGTCGCCGCGCCAAATACGAAGATTAATCATGCGTGCCATTAATTGGTACCTCCTTTCACGATTTCTTCTGGTGTCATGTATTTTTCTAACTCGTGAACATCAAAGAGATCGAAGAGTTCTTTAGGCAATGAAGGGAGAGCTTGTGCATGAACATTTACTTGCACACCATCAAAGGATGAGATGTGATTGAGTTGGCGCCACTTGTTATTCATGCCTGGGAAATCATCACGGGTGTGTCCTCCACGAGATTCTTCACGCAAAAGTGCCGACTTTGCCGTAGATTCGGCAACTAACAACATATTGTCTAAGTCAAAAGCTAAATGAAAACCTGGGTTAAATTTACGGCCTCCGCTTACGGAAACATTGGCACTGCGTTTTCTAATATCGGCAATTTTTACGATTGCATCTTCTATTTCATTCTTTGTGCGAATGATTCCAACTAAGTTATGTGTCACTTCTTGTAACTCTGCGTGCAGTGCGTATGAATTTTCTCCACCCGCGCGATCAAATGGGGCTTGTATCTTTTCGCGTGCCTTTTCTATCGCCACATCGCTTACAGGATTTTTACTGTTGCTCTTATAGTATTGTGCGGCGCCTATTCCAGCACGGCGCCCAAAGACCAAGAGATCGGTTAAGGAGTTTCCACCTAAGCGATTTGAACCATGCATTCCACCGGCAACTTCACCCGCGGCAAATAAGCCAGGAACTCCAACGGCTGCAGCAGTATCTGGATCGACCTCGACCCCTCCCATGACATAGTGACACGTTGGTCCAACTTCCATCGGCTCTTTTGTAATATCCACTCCAGCAAGTTCATAAAATTGGTGCCACATAGAAGGAAGACGTTTTTTAATTACTTCAGCCGATAGCCGCTTTGAAACATCTAGGAACACACCACCATGTTCGCTTCCCCGACCGGCCTTAACTTCGCTATTAATCGCACGTGCGACTTCATCCCTTGGTAATAACTCGGGTGGACGTCGATTGTTATCTTGATCGACATACCAGCGATCGGCCTCGGCTTCATTGTCAGCGTAGATATGTTTAAATACATCCGGGATGTATTTAAACATGAAACGTTCGCCTAGGGTGTTAGTAAGAACTCCACCTTCTCCCCGAACGGATTCAGTAACTAGAATCCCTCGAACAGATGGTGGCCATACCATTCCAGTTGGGTGGAACTGCAGGAACTCCATGTCAACTAAATTGGCGCCTGCCTTGAGAGCAAGTGCATGGCCATCTCCGGTGCCTTCCCAAGAGTTAGATGTAATTTTAAAGGTCTTACCAACTCCGCCAGTTGCGATAATAACGGTTGGTGCTTCAAATAAAACTTCAGCACCGGTTTCGCGCCAATAGCCATAGGCGCCTGATATTTTGCCATTTTCTTTTAAGATATCAGTAATCGTTAATTCGGCGAAGACTTTTATATTGCTCTCCATCGAAACATATTGCGCACCATCTTTTTGTTGAAGTTGGACAATTTTTTGTTGCATGGTGCGGATGAGTTCAAGACCTGTACGGTCACCCACGTGCGCAAGGCGCGGATACTCATGTCCTCCAAAGTTGCGTTGGGAAATTTTTCCTTCTTCGGTGCGATCAAATAAAGCGCCCCACATTTCAAGCTCCCAGATACGATCAGGGGCCTCTTTGGCGTGTAATTCAGCCATGCGGTAATGATTGAGGAATTTGCCCCCTCGCATAGTGTCACGAAAGTGAACCATCCAATTATCTTTCTCGTTTACATTACCCATTGATGCCGCGGCTCCGCCTTCGGCCATGACTGTATGGGCCTTTCCAAAAAGCGATTTACAGATTATGGCAACGCGCAATCCAGCCTCGCGAGCTTCAACGGCTGCGCGTAATCCCGCACCCCCTGCACCAATGACGAGGACGTCATATGTATGGCGCTCTAGTTCGCTCATGATAATTTCCTTTAAAAGAAATAGAGGTTAGGGATTGCACCTGATGCAACCGCTCGGACGTAAATATCGGCACTTGCAACTCCAAAAAGTGAGATCCAAGCAAATGTTGGGTGCTTGTGATTCAAAACTGAGACAATCGTCCAAGCTTTGTAGCGCACTGGATGTTTGGAGAAATGTTTTAAGCGACCACCAAGTGTGTGGCGACACGTGTGACATGAAAGTGAATACATCCAAAGCATTGATGTAGAGAATAGAAATACGAGCGTTCCAACGCTCATATGTCCCCACTCTTTATCGCCGTTTCTAAATGCCAA
>JAYTTL010000012.1:0-2822 GCA_043745325.1 Actinomycetes bacterium | reverse complement strand
CACCGTAATAGCTCTTACGCACGGAGATTTTTGAGTACCCCAAAGTTTCATAGAGAGATATTGCGCCCGCATTCTCTATGCCGACTTCAAGCATCATTGCATTGGACTCTCGATCACTTGCCCAGTTTTCAAGCTGCTCCATAAATGCCCTGCCAACGCCATTTTTACGATGCTGCGGTAGTACTCCAATAGTTAATACATCGGCTTCAACTCCTGGAGCCACAACCGTAACGCCGGCATAACCGAGAATCTGATTGTTGCTATCTACTGCAACGGTGAAGAAGTGAGTTCGTGGAATGCCTTTGAACTCTTCTTTGAACTGACCCATTGACCATGGCGAATCTGCAAATAATATCTTTTCCATTGAAACCAACTCTGGTAGATCCAAAGGCGTTGCATCGCGATAGGAAATCATTTATCTATCCACCGTTGCTACCGCATCGGGATGGCGCAGATAGATTGGTTCGGTGACATTGCCGGTAAGCGCGACCATCGCCAATAGATCTGGGTACAAATCACTGAAGATCTCAGAGCCTTCAGATCCAATTGCCGCTAGAAAATTAACCGCTGGTGTTCCCACCCGAACACCATTTTTGTAACGTGCCCAGTAGACCTCTTTGCGGCGGGCATCTACTGTGATAATAAAATCCTTTGAACTAACGTGAGGCGCGATGGCATCAAGGGAGCACACTCCTCGTACTGGAATTTCTCGGGCTAATGCAAAGGCCCGCGCACAAGCGATTCCAATGCGCAGTCCCGTAAATGGACCTGGACCCATCCCAACGACTACCTCATCTATCGGGCCTACAACTATCGCCTCTTGAATAAGGCCTGGCAGAGCCCGGCCATGTGCGGTTGCACCATCGCGATAACCGCTCCATACCAAAACACCTTCATCGATAACGCCGACACTTGTCCGTGAGGTAGAAGTATCAATTGCAAGAGTCATGCTCATAGAAAAACCCCTGCCCAGCGTGAACCGATGTAGTTAATCTCTACTTGTCGAATTTCATCTCTTCTATCGATCGTAATCTCTAAGCGATTCTCACTCAACTGTGCGAATTCGGCCCCTCCCCATTCAACGACCGTCACCGAGTTTTCGATATCTAAATCTAAGTCAGCCACATGATGGTTTAGATTTTGGGTATCCAGTAAGCGATATGCATCGACATGGATAAATTGTAAAGCTCCTTTATGCACTCGAGAGATGACAAATGTCGGTGACGTAACATCGTGTATTCCCAGAGCACCTGCGATACCTTGGGCAAGAACAGTTTTGCCCGCACCCAGTGGGCCATTAACTAAAATTAAATCTCCACACTTTAGATGTGTCGATAGTTTTTGACCGAGATTAAACATCTCATCTGCACTGCTTACCGTAATCATAAGGAGTTAAGAGTAAAGGAAACGGGGCTCTGGCAGAAAGCCAGAGCCCCGTTTTTTCCCTCGATTTAGTTATTACTGGTTGTAGTACTTAAGCAGTGGTGCACGAAAGAGCGCATCGACTGCGAGATTGCCGGCTCGCCGGCCCGCAGTCACGATTCCGCCACCTGATGGTAATTTGCCAGTCTGGCTAGCACTTACCAAAGTTTTTGCAACAAGCATTAGTTGTGCCGTTGTGAAGTTACAATGATTTGTGCCGCTAGCTGCAGGTGTTGTTGTAATCGGTGAACCTGCATCGGTAAAGGTTGTGTATCCCTTACTTGGAACCATATTCCAGAGCGTCAGTAATTTGTTAACTGGTGGAACATAGGTTTTGGTGGTCTTATACGCTGCAAAAGCAGCGAGTTTGTCATTAGCAAACTGTTCGACATATGCATCAACGATGCGTTGCGATGCACCCGCTGGTGTAATTGGATCTGCAACGCCGGTCATCAAGATTGTTGGAACATTAATCTTTCCGGTATTGCTCTGAAGTGCCATTAACTTTGCGGTCGCAGCGCTATTTCCGGCAATGCGAGGAGCACCGGGATTTGCTGCCGATAGAGCGCCTAATAGAGCGCCAATTGCGGTGTTGCCTGATAAGGCAGCGTTGAAGATAACTTGTTCGGTTTCAATTCGTGAAGCGTAATCTGTCTTTGTATTATCAAAGGTAACACCACCAACTTGAAGTTCAATATCCTGCGTTGCAAGCACGGCAAGTATGGCCGCACTTGTGCCGTTCTCAAGTATTGCTAGCGCTGGACTCAACGCTAATGGGAAGCTAAGTTTCAGCGCCCCGGGTGGCCCACTTACTGAGTCGAAGTGTGCGGATTGTGTTGGGATTCCCGACATCAATCCAAGTAGTAAGAGCGCACTGCGTGGTGGAACTCCACCTGCGGCGAGTGCTTTACCCGTTGCCGACGACGTATCTGGCCAAGCATTTGTTGAAAGAGAGGCCTGCAACTTACCCATGACCGTGAAAATCTTCACAATATCGGTAATGGCCTCACCATTTCCTGCAGCACCAGCTGAGTAGTTTCCACCTTTAATAGAGGGATCAAAGAGAGTTTTTAAGCCCCACAAGAAATCTCCAGCCATTGTGAGTTCGGCCGCTACATTATCGGCCATACACATTGGTGCTGCGGCCGAGATAAGGTTTGGATATTTCTCTGCTAGGCCTTGTGTGATAAAGCCGCCGAGGGAAGATCCCCAAGCAACAACTTTCTTTGTCTTTGGGAACTGGCTCTTGAATACTCCTATTAACTCAACATTTGTCTTTATCGCTGAATCTGCATTCCACCCTTGTCGGGCAAAGCCTGAACCAACAACAGCAACACCTTGGGAAAATAGATACTGCGCAATTGCCACATTTCCACCAGGAACTGGCTCTGGAGTATTGT
>JAYTTL010000011.1:0-2839 GCA_043745325.1 Actinomycetes bacterium | reverse complement strand
CAAGAGCTAAGTTTCGATCTGGAATGGGAGGCACTATTCACGGCTCACTTTCGCACCTAAGGAACATAAATGTTCGGCAAAGTTAGGATATCCACGATCGACGTGAAATGCCGCATCTACAGTCGTTTCGCCTTCGCTTACGAGGGCGGCCAATACCAGCCCAGCACCGGCTCGAATGTCGGTAGCTTCAACGGGCGCGCCAGATAGTTCAGGTATCCCATTGATCGATGCATGATGGCCATCGACTGAAATCTGGGCACCAAGACGGATGAGTTCATTAACAAACATAAATCTTGATTCAAATACATTTTCTGTGACTAACGAGTGTCCATCGGCGATTGCATTAAGCGCGATAACCATAGGCAGTAGATCAGTTGGAAAACCGGGGTAAGGAAGAGTGGCAACATCTATAGCTTTAGGACGCGAATCCATTCGTACGCGAATGCCATCTGCGGTTGATGTAATGATTGCACCGGCGCTTGCTAATTTTTCAAGAGGAAGCTCTAAATCAATTGCCCGCCCACCGTGAATTGTTATATCCCCCCGTGTCATTGCCGCGGCAAAGGCCCAAGTTCCGGTGATGATGCGATCAGGAATCGTTGAGTGCGACGTCGGGTTCAAGCGCTCCACACCAGTAATGGTCAGAATTGAGCTACCAACTCCTTGAATGCGCGCTCCCATAGAAATAAGGAACTCACCGAGATCGACTACATCCGGCTCGCGTGCTGCGTTATCGATTGTAGTAATTCCTTTGGCCAAAACTGCGGCGGTCATAATGTTTTCCGTTGCCCCAACACTTGGAAAATCTAGTTCAACGCTGGCTCCGACTAATCCAAGTGGCGCGCTCGCAATTACGTATCCATGTTCAATATGAGCTTTTGCACCCAAACTCTCTAAGCCCTTAATATGAAAATCCAAACCACGAGAACCAATTGCATCCCCACCAGGCAGGGCTACTTCGGCTTTTCCCA
Source organism: Actinomycetes bacterium (assembly GCA_043745325.1). Classification (GTDB taxonomy): domain Bacteria; phylum Actinomycetota; class Actinomycetes; order Nanopelagicales; family Nanopelagicaceae; genus Planktophila. The sequence continues at coordinate 1,868 of JAYTTL010000011.1, read as the reverse complement.
TTCGTGCAACTAAGGGACCTAAAACATTTATTGATGCGCGCATTTTGCGCACAAGATCATAATCGGCTCGATGTCCAAGGCTCTGTGGAACATCTATTATTACGCAATCTCTTGTATGAGTGACGCTACAACCTAATCGCGTCAACAAATCAGACATAAAGTCAACATCGGCAATTTCAGGCACATTTGTGATAGTTGTTTTGCCAACTGCCAAGAGTGAGGCGGCCATGAGTTTCAAAACCGAGTTCTTAGCTCCAGTAACACTGACTTCTCCGCGCAGTTGGGCTCCACCCACAACTCGGAATCGATCCAAAGATGCCATTGCCGCAGTCTACTTATAGGGTAGAGGCATGGTTCATTTAACGCGTATTTACACTAAGACTGGAGATGACGGTACAACATCTCTCGGCGATATGAGCCGAACTTCAAAGAATGATCCACGACTTGAAGCATATGCCACCGTTGATGAAGCAAACTCAGCTATTGGCGTTGTGTTGGCTAATGATGGAGTAAGTGAAAGCGTACGTGTATTACTAGTGCGAATCCAAAATGACTTATTCGATGTTGGCGCAGATTTATGTACACCAGTTGTAGATTCTCCCGCTTTTGAGCCGCTTCGTGTTTTGGAGTCGCAGATTACTTACTTAGAAGAGCAGATCGATAGTTATAACGCGCAACTATCGTCGTTGCGTTCTTTTGTTTTACCTTCAGGAACTCAAGCGGCTGCGCATCTTCACGTCGCCCGTACCGTCATTCGCCGTGCTGAGCGATGCACATGGGCAGCTATCCATGCATTTGGTGGAGGCGTAAATCCCACAACCGCAAAGTATCTCAATCGTTGTTCTGACTTACTCTTTGTTCTAGCTCGATATTCAAATAAGGAAATTGGTGACCAGTTATGGGTACCCGGAGCTAATCGTTAATTCCCGCTTTGGGTGTAAGTCGTGCTCGGTATTTTTTCACTCGTGACATCATGATGACAGTTAGCTGCGATGCCAGTAACCGCGTGTTTAAACTCCAATGGCTCTTGGCTAAATAAAAGAACGGTAACAATTTGTTTTGGTAGTGTCGACCTTATGAGAGTGCGGATAGTTCCAAAATTTCGTATCGATTTATCCTCAACAGATGTCTCTCCAACTAATGTGGCAGTTATCTCCCACCATGTACATCCGTTAAGCGAGGCTAACTGCACCGCACCACACGAGTATTTTTCGCAAATCGGAACACCATCGATGCGTTGGGCTAGTTGCCGAGTTAAAATTGCACTATTAGAAGCCGTACTAATCAACTCTTTTGCCGTCGGAATTTTGGCATAAACCTCGGCATTTGACTTAAAACCTTTAGGCGGCCACTTAGGCGAAGGCGAAGGCGAGAGTTTCGATTTTACTCTCTGTTTTGTCTTGGTCGCAGTTCTCTTTTTTATCACTGGTTTTTTAGTAGCTGCAACCTTTTTAATACTAGATTTTGATGCCGGCGTACTTTTAACATTACTTATTTTTGAGTTTGGGGTTGGCGATTTACTCGCCGCTTCCGCCGATGGCGCAAGTAATGAGACCGCGATAGCCAAAATAAGTAAAGGTCTAATCACGATCCCACCTAAATTTACGTACCGAAAAAAACACCCCAATTGCCAGCCAAAGAGTGAGCATCATGAAAGTTCGACCGCTTTCCCAAGATTTTGCAACCTCTTGTCCAGCAAATGAATCGGGCAAAAATACTGATCGCATCCCTTGGGTAAGCCACTTGAGTGGAAAAATTGCTGCAATTTGCTGCATCCAAGGTGGCAACTGAGTGAATATAAAAAAGACACCACTGAAGAACTGCAAAATAATGACGATGGGAGATACGACGGCAGAAGCACCCCGGCC
>JAYTTL010000010.1:0-10644 GCA_043745325.1 Actinomycetes bacterium | reverse complement strand
CTACCGATTTTTCGGAGGGAATGTTGGCGCAAGGTCGAAAAGCCCGTCCTTATCTGAACTTTTCTATGGCCGATGCACTCAACCTGCCTTTTGAGCCTGAGAGTTTCGATGTCACAACCATCTCATTTGGCCTTCGAAATACCGTGGACTATCCCAAAGCGCTGGCCGAAGCGCTACGAGTGACAAAACTGGGTGGACGAATCGTCATTGTTGAGTTCTCGCACCCCACATGGCGAGTTTTTCGCTCCATCTATATGCGCTATCTGATGGGGGCCCTGCCCGCTATAGCTCTCAAAACCGCATCAAATCCCGATGCATATATTTACTTGGCCGAATCGATTAAAGCCTGGCCTGACCAAGCCGCTTTAGCCCAGGCGATGAAGAGTGCTGGTTGGAGTGGGGTCACGTGGAAAAATCTGACTCTTGGGATTGTTGCAGTTCACACGGGGATAAGGCGTTGACGGTCATCGGGTGCAGCCCAACAGTTCTAAGATTCCACTCGTGATATCCACATCTAATCCATATGTGCCCATTTTGGTGCTAGGGGCAATTGGATTTGGTTTCGCTCTAATCTCAGTGGTAGCTGGTGCGCTAACAGGTCCAGCGCGATACAACCGAGCAAAACTCGAAGCCTACGAATGCGGGATCGAACCTTCACCCCAAGCCGCAGAGGGTGGTCGCTTTCCAGTTAAATTTTTCTTAACTGCGATGCTTTTTATTATCTTTGATATTGAAATTGTATTTCTCTATCCATGGGCAGTAACTTTTGATCAACTTGGAGTATTTGGTTTAGTTGAGATGGCAATATTTATCGGAACTGTTTTCGTAGCCTACGCATATGTATGGCGTCGTGGTGGATTGGAATGGGATTAATAAATGGGTCTAGAAGAAAAGATTCCAAGTGGTTTCCTTTTAACAAGCGTTGAAAAACTTGCGGGTTATATGCGGAAGAACTCATTGTGGCCAGCAACTTTTGGTTTAGCTTGCTGCGCAATTGAAATGATGGCAGTTGGTTCTGCCGCAAAGTACGATATTTCTCGTTTCGGTATGGAAGTTTTCCGCGCCTCTCCACGTCAAGCCGATTTAATGATTGTTGCTGGACGTGTGTCAAATAAAATGGCTCCGGTCCTACGTCAGATATATGATCAAATGTCGGCTCCCAAGTGGGTCATCGCGATGGGGGCATGTGCATCATCGGGCGGAATGTTTAATAACTATGCAATTGTTCAAGGTGTAGACCATGTCGTTCCAGTAGATATTTATCTTCCAGGCTGCCCGCCACGTCCAGAAATGTTAATGGATGCAATCTTGAAACTTCACGAAAAGATTTATGATGAGAAGCTTGGCTCAAACCGTGCACAGATTATTAAGGAAGTTGAACGTGCAGCTATGAATGCGACGCCAACCCATCAGATGAAGGGTTTACTCGCTTAAATGTCTGAAAATGGAATGTTTGGTACCAGCGATAGCGGAGATACGTCTGGATATGGCGGCCTTGTTCAAACCGCTTCAACTACAGGCTCAACGGAGCGCCCTTATGGTGGCTATTTCGACACTGTTGTAGATGATTTAGAGCGTGCCTATCCTGAGTTTTCCCAAGCAATTGAACGCGTAATTGTTGATCGCGGTGAACTTACTCTTCATGTTAAACGCGAAAAATTATTAGAAGTTGCCATGATTTTGCGCGATAACATGAAGTTTGAGTCTTGTATGGGTGTTTCTGGTATTCACTATCCTGAAAATCTTGGTCGTGAACTCGTTGCAGTTTATCCTCTGTTGTCGATGACTAATAATCGCCGTATACGCCTTGAAGTTTGCCTATCTGATTCCGATGCACACATTCCATCACTGGTAGATGTTTGGGCTGGAAACAATTGGCATGAGCGCGAAACTTTCGACATGTTTGGAATTATCTTTGATGGCCACCCAGGTTTAACCCGCATTTTGATGCCAGATGATTGGCAGGGTCACCCACAGCGTAAAGACTATGCACTCGGTGGAATTCCAGTTGAGTATAAAGGTGCGACGGTTCCAGCTCCTAGCAATCGTAGGACATATAAATGACAATTTTTGATCCGTACGCACCATCACGCGAAACAACTGAAGGGACCGTATTTTCAGTTACTGGCGGTGATTGGGATTCACTCATTCAAGAAATTGGATCAACCAAAGAAGAACGTGTTGTTGTTAATATGGGACCACAACATCCCTCTACGCACGGAGTCCTTCGTTTAGTTTTAGAACTCGAAGGCGAAACCGTTACTGAAGTTCGTTGTGGAATTGGATATTTACACACTGGTATTGAAAAGAATATTGAGTTCCGCAACTGGACTCAAGGTACGACATTTGTCACGCGCATGGATTATTTATCCCCTCTTTTCAACGAAACTGCGTACTGTTTAGCAATTGAAAAACTTTTAGGTATTACAAGTGATGTGCCTGAACGTGCCAGTGTTATTCGTGTAATGATGATGGAGCTCAATCGAATTTCATCTCATATGGTGGCCCTTGGAACCGGCGCATTAGAGCTCGGAGCGATCACTCCAATGTTCTTCGCCTTTCGCGAACGTGAAATCGTCCTAGACCTTTTCGAAATGATCTCCGGCTTACGCATGAATATGGCATATATCCGCCCTGGGGGAGTCCAGCAAGATCTACCTGAAGGTGCAATTCCTAAAATCCGTGATGCGGTAAAACTCATGCGCAAGAATTTCAAAGATAACTCAACGCTTTTGATTGGAAACTCAATCTGGTTAAAGCGGACCCAAGGGATTGGTTATTTAGATTTAGCTGGGGCAACAACACTTGGAATAACAGGACCCGTACTTCGTTCAACTGGATTGCCGTGGGATCTCCGTAAAGTTCAACCATATTGCGGATACGAAGGTTATAACTTTGATGTGATTACTGCCGATACATGTGACGTGTATGGGCGTTTCTTAATTCGTATGAACGAGCTTGAGCAGTCATTGCGTATCATCGAACAAGCACTCGACAAGTTAGAAAAACTCGAAGGCGCTCCGGTTATGGTTGCCGATAAAAAGATTGCATGGCCTGCACAGTTGGCCCTTGGAAGTGATGGGCTTGGAAATTCACTCAACCACATCCGCGAGATCATGGGTACATCGATGGAGTCATTGATTCACCACTTCAAATTAGTCACCGAAGGTTTTCGTGTTCCCGCCGGTCAGGTTTATCAAGCAGTTGAATCTCCACGGGGAGAGCTTGGGGCCCATGTTGTATCTGACGGAGGAACACGCCCTTACCGTGTTCACTTCCGTGATCCATCTTTTAATAACTTACAGGCGACGGCTGCAATGAGCGAGGGCGGAATGATCGCCGACATCATTGGTGCAGTTGCATCAATCGACCCCGTTATGGGAGGCGTTGATCGCTAATGGCTTATTCAATTGAAGATCTTGCAGTTATGGATTCGATTATCAAACGCTATCCACGATCGCGCTCTGCCATCATGCCTTTGTTGCACTTTGTACAATCCCGAATTGGTTTTGTTGATGGCGAAGGCATCGAACTCATAGCTAAGATCTTGACTTTAGAAGCCGCAGAAGTCTCTGCCGTTGCAACGTTTTATACTCAGTACAAGCGCAAACCGGTCGGTGAGTATCACGTAGGGGTCTGCACTAATACTTTATGCGCGATTATGGGCGGGGATGCGATTTTTGCAGGTCTAAAAGCTCACTTAGGGGTCGAAAATGACGAGGTGACTGCAGATGGCAAAGTCTCGCTTGAACATATCGAATGTAATGCCGCGTGTGACTATGCACCAGTAGTTATGGCAAATTGGGAGTTCTACGATAACCAAACTGTGCAGTCATCGATTGATTTAGTTGATTCAATGCGAAGTGGAAGTCCAAAACCACCCACGCGCGGCCCTCACACTTTAGGTACATGGAAGCAAGCATCTTCCGTTCTTGCTGGTATTAATGATGGAAAAGCTCATGAAGGTGTTCAAGCAGGTCAACCAACCCTACTTGGCTTAAAGATTTCGAAAGAGGTCAAATAATGACGAAACTAGTGCCCGTCCTTTCGGCACATTGGGATGAGAAAGACTCATTTACAATTCAAGCGTATATGCGTCACGGCGGATACTCGGCTTCTCAAAAGGCTTTAGCGATGGATCCGGATGCAGTTATTCAAGTAGTCAAAGATTCGGGTTTACGTGGCCGAGGCGGTGCGGGATTCCCAACTGGAATGAAGTGGGGATTTATTCCGCAGGGCGATAATAAGGATCACTACTTAGTTGTTAACGCAGATGAGTCCGAACCCGGTACGTGCAAGGACACGCCATTGCTTATGGCTAATCCACATGTGTTAATTGAAGGTTGCATTATTGCTTGTCATGCAATTCGTGCAAAAAATGCATTTATTTATATTCGTGGTGAAGTAACCCACGTTGTCCGTCGCCTCAATCAGGCAATTGAAGATGCGTATAAAGCCGGGCATCTTGGAAATGGAGTTGATTTAGTTCTACACGTTGGTGCTGGTGCGTACATTTGTGGTGAAGAAACCGCGCTTCTTGATTCACTCGAAGGTTTCCGTGGGCAGCCACGGTTACGCCCACCATTTCCAGCCATCGCGGGTCTTTATGCTCGCCCGACTGTAGTAAATAATGTTGAATCTATTGCTTCAGTTCCGGCGATTATTATGAATGGTGCCGATTGGTATCAAAGTATGGGTACAGAAAAAAGTAAGGGAACGACGCTGTATTCGTTATCAGGTCACGTCAATAATCCGGGGCAGTTTGAGGCACCTCTTGGAATAACTCTTCGCGAAATACTTGAACTCTCTGGCGGGATCCGCACAGGTCATTCTTTGAAGTTCTGGACACCCGGGGGTTCATCCACTCCGATTTTTACTTCGGCACATTTAGACACTCCGCTTGATTATGAGGACGTCGCTGCGGCAGGTTCAATGCTTGGAACTAAAGCTTTACAAATATTTGATGAAACGACATGCGTAGTCCGCGCAGTTTTGCGTTGGACCGAGTTTTACAAACACGAATCCTGCGGTAAGTGCACACCATGTCGAGAAGGTACTTGGTGGTTAGTTCAGATTCTGCGTGATTTAGAAGCGGGCAAGGGAACCGAAGCCGATCTAGCTAAGTTGCTTGATCTTTGTGACAATATTTTAGGTCGATCATTTTGTGCTCTAGGTGACGGAGCGACAAGCCCGATTACGTCATCGATTCAATATTTCCGTGACGAATATATTGCTCACACAAAGAATCAAGGCTGCCCATTTGATCCAGTTGCTTCAACTCTCTTTGTTGGGGTTGGTGCCTAGATGACAACCACTGAGATTGTAGACATGATTACGGTTGTCATTGATGGCTTTGAAGTAAGCGTTCCAAAGGGAACATTAGTAATTCGTGCAGCCGAGCAACTTGGAATTCAAATTCCTCGTTTTTGTGATCACCCATTGTTGGATCCTGTTGGTGCTTGTCGACAATGTTTAGTTGACATCGAAATTAATGGTCGCGCATTTCCAAAACCTCAAGCATCGTGCACAATTCCGGTTGAGTCTGGAATGATTGTAAAAACTCAACTTACTTCAGCCGTTGCCGACAAAGCACAAAAAGGAGTGATGGAGTTCTTGCTCATTAACCATCCACTTGACTGCCCCGTTTGCGATAAAGGTGGCGAGTGTCCGCTACAAAACCAAGCGATGAGCAACGGTCAAGGACAAACGCGCTTCCAAGGCGTTAAGCGAACCTTTGAAAAACCAATCAATATCTCTTCTCAAGTTTTACTTGATCGTGAACGCTGTATTCTGTGCGCGCGCTGTACTCGTTTTTCAGAACAGATCGCGAGTGATCCATTTATTACGCTCAATGAGCGCGGGGCTCTTCAGCAAGTTGGTATTTACGAAAAGCAACCCTTTAAATCGTACTTCTCTGGAAATACCGTGCAGATTTGTCCAGTGGGTGCATTAACCGGGGCTTCTTACCGTTTTCGTGCCCGTCCATTTGATTTAGTTTCGACACCATCTGCATGTGAGCATTGTGCTTCAGGTTGCGATATGCGAACCGATGTTCGTCGTGGTAAAACTCTTCGTCGCCTCGCCGGAAATGACGCATCGGTTAATGAAGAGTGGAACTGCGATAAGGGACGCTGGGCCTTTAAATATGTCACCGCAGATGATCGCTTAACCCATCCGATGGTGCGTAATGAATTCGGCGAGTTAGTTCAAGCTTCATGGCCTGAAGCACTTGCCGCCGCCGCGAAAGGATTAAAAACGCATACTTCTGCCGTATTAGTTGGTGGCCGCGCAACACATGAAGACGCATATGGTTATAGCAAGTTTGCTCGTGTTGCTCTTGGAACAAATGATATTGATTTTCGTTCACGTCGTTCATCTGACGAAGAACGCGAATTCTTAGCCGCACATATCGTTGGCTCAACAACGACCTATTTCGACATCGATCGCGCAGACCATGTTCTGTTGGTTGGCTTTGAGCCTGAAGAAGAGTCACCAATTGTTTTCTTACGCTTAAATAAGCAGCGTCGAAAGCGTGCATTGAAAGTCACTGCAATTGCAAGCAAGCTCTCCATTGGCGTAGAAAAACTTAAAGGCGAGTTTGTAAAGGTGGCTCCTGGCCAAGAAGCATTGGCAATCGCCAAGCAAGCATTGACCGCGAATTCGATAATACTTGTTGGAGAGCGCGCATCAGAAAGTGCTGGAGTATTAACTGCAGTGGCGGCTTTGGCAGATTCAAGCGGTGCCAAGATTGCCTGGATTCCGCGGCGTGCAGGAGAACGTGGCGCCCTAGAGGCTGGCGCAATTGGAAACTTATTGCCAGGGGGTCGCCAAGTCACTGATACTGGCGCCCGAACAGAGATGTGCGCGTTTTGGGGCACAGAGTCACTTCCTGCATCAATTGGACGAAGTAGCCAAGAAATCTACTCTGCCGTTAACTCTGGCGTGATCGGCGCTCTTGTTGTGGGTGGCCTCGATCCCTTGGATGGCGCCAATAGTTCAGAGGCTCTAGCCGCCCTTGAGCGGGCATTTGTTGTATCTCTTGAAATTGCTCCAAGTGAAGTCACCAAACGTGCAGACGTGGTTCTACCTGTGGCGGCAATTACTGAAAAAAACGGTTCTTTTTTAAACTGGGAAGGCCGTGCACGTTCATTTGATTCAGCCGTTCAAGATTCACTTAATCGCAGCGATCTTCGAATCCTTTCAATGATTGCCGAAGCGATGGACACCACGCTAAATCTTGGGACTGTCACTGCAGCGGCAAAGGAAATCGCAACTCTGGGTGTCTGGGAGGGTACGCGTGCGTCAATGAAAGCCGTGAGCGTAGTAAAGGCTCCAGTTTTAGCCCCCGATCAATTTATTTTAAACTCTTGGCGACGACTACTTGATCTTGGCACTTTGCAAAAAGGTGAACAAAACTTAGCGGGTACGGCACGGGCGAGCGTTGCCGTTATTTCGCCAAATCGCGCACAGGCCTTAGGCGTCATCGACGGTGATCTCTTAAAGATTTCATCTCACAATGGCTCCGTAACCTTGGCGGCGTTAGTTGAGGAGATTCATGATGATGCAATCTGGGCGCCACGTAACTCTCTCGGCTCGCAGTTACTTGTAAACCTAGATGCTTCTCATGGCGAAGTAGTTATGGTGGTGAAGTTATGACAACTGCAGATTTAATTGGGGCAGATCCAGGTTGGCTCATTACCGTTAAGGCGTTACTGGTCTTTATTTTTTGTGTAGTTTTGACGCTTTTATCCGTATGGGGCGAACGTCGCTTAGTGGCGCGTATGCAGCAGAGACCAGGACCTAACCGTGTTGGTCCATTTGGCTTGATTCAAGCGCTGGCCGATGGCGTAAAACTTGCGTTAAAAGAGGACATAATTCCGGCCGCGGCCGACAAAGTTGTCTTTGTTATAGCTCCAATAATCAGTGCGACAACCTGCTTTATGGCTTTTGCGGTCATTCCAATAACTGGACCCGTCACTTTGTTTGGCCATAAAACAGCGATGCAGTTGACCGATCTTCCCGTTGGTGTTCTTTACGTCCTGGCCATAGCTTCAGTCGGTGTCTACGGAATTATCTTGGCAGGTTGGTCATCGGGTTCGACTTACCCATTGCTGGGTGGTCTGCGCTCGAGCGCACAGGTTATTTCCTATGAAATTGCGATGGGACTCTCGCTTGTCGCGGTATTTATCTATGCGGGCTCAATGTCAACGTCGGATATTGTCGCTGCACAGTCATCGAGTTGGTATGCAGTTGTACTATTTCCCTCATTTGTTATCTACGCAATATCTATGGTCGGTGAAACAAATCGTGCGCCTTTTGATTTAGCTGAAGCGGAAGGCGAACTTGTGGGCGGTTTCCATACCGAGTATTCATCACTCAAGTTCGCGCTCTTCTTCTTAGCCGAATACGTCAATATTATTGCAGTATCCGCGCTTGCAACAACGCTTTTCCTAGGCGGATACCATGCACCACCGTTTCTTGGATTTACTGAAAGCTGGCTAGGTGGCTGGTTCACAGCACTCTGGTTCTTCTCTAAGGTATTGGTCTTTTTCTTTGTTTTCGTTTGGTTGCGCGGAACCCTCCCACGACTTCGGTACGACCAGTTCATGCAGTTTGGTTGGAAGATTTTAATTCCAGTTTCGATTGTATGGATTTTAGTAGTAGCCACGCTTCGCGTTTTATCTCTTCAAGGTGCATCGCGATTAGTAGTGGTTGGTTTTGCAAGTTTTGTAGTTCTGCTAGTCATGTTAGTGAACATCGGATTTGAAAACGCCAAAACAAAGAAAAATCAAATTGTTGATGAGAATCTACCCAATCCAAACTTTGCAGTCCCAGAACTTCCAATGCATATTCGCGCGATAAATGTTTCGCAATCCACGATGGGGGGCGACGATGTCTGATCAGATAGAGCCACAAAAAGCCAAGACGTTAGATCTCAATGGAGTTGAATACTCTCCCGTTCAACAAGATGGTTCAGTCGGCTTAGTCGGACATCTCAAAGGCTTCTGGGTAACATTTTCAACAATTTTTAAGAAGCCTGAAACTATTGAATATCCCGAAGTTAAGGTGCCAACCCAAGAACGGTTCCATGGTCGCCATCAACTCAATCGCCATCCAGATGGATTAGAAAAATGTATTGGCTGTGAACTCTGTGCTTGGGCCTGTCCAGCAGATGCTATCTATGTGGAAGGTGCCGATAATACCGAAGAGCATCGGATGTCTCCCGGAGAGCGCTATGGCAAGGTCTATCAGATTAACTACCTTCGGTGTGTCTTTTGTGGCCTATGTATTGAAGCATGCCCTACTCGCGCACTTACGATGACAAATGAATATGAACTAGCCGATGATTCGCGAGAAAAACTAATTTTTGAAAAAGATGACCTGCTCGGACCATTGCGCGCGGGAATGTTAATGCCACCGCATCCGATGTATCCAGAAATGGACGAAAGTAATTACTACAAAGGCGAAATCATCCAAGCCCACCCGTCTCAAGATGTGCCCAAATGACGGAGTTAGCACTGCAAGTAGGTCAGACCGCAGCCCCTGAAGCGATGCTCTTTTGGATTCTTGCCCCACTTACACTCGCAGGTGCTCTTGGTATGTTGTTGGTTAAGAAAGCGGTTCACTCGGCAATCTTGATGGCCTTTGTAATGATTTCACTTGCTGTTTTCTACATTGCACAAGGTGCACCATTTCTTGGAATAGTACAGATTGTTGTATATACAGGTGCCGTCATGATGCTCTTTCTTTTTATTCTTATGTTGGTTGGTGTTGATTCATCTGATTCACTTACCGAAACGATTCGTGGTCTTCGCCCGATTGCAATTACCGCAGCCGTTGGCTTTGGCGGCCTGATGGTCTCTCTGCTTAGTCGAGCAACACTTGGCCGAGGCGCAGTTGGAGTTGAGAGTGCAAATTCGCAAGGGAACGTACAAGGAATAGCACAGCTTTTGTTTTCAACTTTTGTCTGGCCCTTTGAAGTTGTTTCAGCTCTACTTATCACAGCCGCCTTAGGTGCAATGGTTTTGGCGCATCACCAACGAATTCAGATAAGACCCACACAGCGTCAACTTTCTATAGAGAGATTCCGAGGTGCTTCTTTAGCAAATGCCGCTGGCCTTCCAGCCCCTGGAGTATTCGCACGCCACAACGCTGTAGATGTCCCCGCACTCTTGCCAGATGGTCGCGCGGCGGCGGCATCGATCAATGCCAGCTTGAAGGCACGTGGGGACGTTTTAAATTCATCACCTTTTAATCTAGGCATTATTAACACTACGGTTGAGGAGGAGAAGTAGATGAACGCGGCTAACTATCTCTATCTTTCGGCACTTCTTTTTACAATCGGTGCGGTCGGCGTTGTTGTTCGTCGAAATGCAATCGTTGTCTTTATGTGCGTTGAATTGATGCTAAACGCCGCCAATCTATCATTTGTAACTTTTTCAAGAATTAATGGAGATCTCAACGGCCAAGTAATCGCCTTTTTTACGATGGTTGTTGCCGCCTGCGAAGTAGTTGTTGGTCTTGCAATTATTGTGACAATTTACCGCTCACGCCGATCGGCATCAGTTGATGATGCTAGTTTGTTAAAACGATAAAGATGATGACCTCAAATACCCTCGTATATTTAATTGCCTTGCCACTTGC
>JAYTTL010000009.1:0-10679 GCA_043745325.1 Actinomycetes bacterium | reverse complement strand
ATAAGTATGGAAACTCAGGTCCTGGCGCGCCCGCTTGGTTATACGTCAATAGCAGGATTCAAGATGAGTTGCACGTTCCGATTCAAGGTTGGTTTGCTCAAGGCGCCCAGTTTGACATGGGTCCAAAATTTGAAAGAGCAGAAGGAATTCGAGGCTTTCAAATTGCGAGCCCACCTTTAATGGGTCTTCGTTGTGTGCAAAGCGCCTTTTCTATGATCAAGGAGGCGGGCATAGACGCAATCGCCAAGAAGGCTGCGATAGGCACGCAGATGATGATCGAACTCTACGACGCTTGGCTAGCACCTCTTGGTTTCGAATTAAAAACATCGCGTCAGGCACATGAGCGTGGTGGACACATTTCATTTGCGCATCCAGATGCCGCTCAAATCTGCATTGCGCTTCGCGAAATCTCACGTGTGATTCCGGATTTTCGAGCCCCTAATTCAATTCGCCTGGCTATCTCACCATTGCCAACGTCATACGTTGAAGTTTGGGATGGTTTTGAGCGTATGCGTGAATTAGTGACTTCGGGCCGTTTTAGAGAGGTAGAAAAAAATAGTTCCAGAGTCACATGATTGTTTAAACATTCAATCGCGCACCGAGTGAGCACATTTTTCAATTGCAGATAAGGTTGGCATATGTCGGGTTGGATACATCACACTGCTGATTGGCTCGTTGCTAATAATTTGCAGACCCCACTATTCATTCTTTTGATTCTTCTTGCTTTTTCTGAAGCTGCCGCTTTTGTTGGTTTTGTCTTGCCTGGCGAGACTTCCCTACTAATCGGTGGAGTACTTGCTCACTCTAAAGTGTGGCCACTGTGGTTATTTATTGTTTGTGCGATTATTGGTGCTATTGCAGGTGACTCCGTTGGTTATGAAGTAGGCAAGCATTTTGGGGCTCGTATTAAGTCAACACAATTTGGCAGACTTGTCGGTGCCAAACGCTGGAAACTAGCGGAGCATATTTTTGCAAGGTATCATGGTGGAGCTATTTTCTTTGGCCGCGCGCAAGCACTGTTGCGCGCATTGGTCCCAGCGCTGGCGGGTATGCATAATGTTCCTTATCGAACCTTTCTAAAGTGGAATGCGGCAGGCGGTATTGTTTTTAGTACAACCGTTATTGTCTTGGGGTATGAATTCGCAAACTCATTACAGGTGCTTGAAAAATATTTAAAGTACTGGGCAATTTTCTTTTTAGTACTTGTAATTTCAGTCGTTCTGGTACTGAAGAAAAAATTGGAAAAAATGATTGAAGCATAGTTATCTTTTAATAATCTCGACAAGATCGCCATAGGCCTCTTTTGCGATCACTTCCCGACGCGCACGATAAGCCGGAGATGCATTTGAGATTAGATGCTCAAAACGCGTGGCTGACTTAATTAATTCGCGTAGTTCATCTGGATTTGTTGTATCCCCAAATATTGGTGGCACTTGTTTGGTGACTTGAACCACTATGTGCGGATTAAGATAGCGATAAACAAGTGCTAAACGTCGAATTCCTAAGTTTGCCACATGTCTTAAGCCACGATTTATATGATCCTGGACCATGAGTCGCAAGAAAGTGAAGGTTTTTGCCTTGGCTGGTTTTTCTTGTGTTGCCAACTTGAACAAGATCTCTGCAATCTCCGACCCACCAGTTGTAGCGGCAAGTTCAGCACATTTGGATGATAGTTTTGCACGAATTTCTGGATCTTGTAACTTCCGGACAGTTTCAGTGATATTTGAAAGATCACTTTGGTCAGCCCGTAATGCGTAGCCAAAGTCGTTGCACCATCGCGCTCGTGCCTCTTGGTCATCGGTCCCACGGATATTTGAAACAAATACGGTTGGGACTTGTGCAGGCAACAGCTCATGTACTCCGTTATATCCTGTTGCACAGATACCAGCATCAAATGCATGCAAAACTTTTGCTAGCGGAAAATATCGTACGGTTTTAATGTCTAAGCCCACTGGTGCTAATGAATTGCCGTCTTTATCGACGGGCGCTTTAGTTAAAATAACCTGCACATCTTTCCAACCAATGAGACCTTCGAGCGCGGCAGTCATTTTATGGTTGACATCGCTATCCCCGGTTCCTAATTGCACCAATGCAGCGGGGCGACGTAGATCGAGGCCTAGTGCCCGGCGCGCATCATCGCGAGACATCGCATCTTCTTTTCTAAAAAGGGAAACCGGAGATGTCAAAATTGAATCCCTGCGCTTAGATGTTGGGCCAAAATCATATGCGCGTGCAATGTCTCCAGGTTCAATTATTGTGTCCATCATCGCTGCCTGTAGACCTAGGATGAAACGCTGCGGTTTTTTCTGCCATAAGCCGCGTCGTACCCAGACAAGTTTGAGCATTGGATTTGAATTCTTTGCGGCTATTACGCCTGGGTAAGGAACCACGCCATCAAAAGATAAGACTTTGGCTCCGGTTTCATCAACGAGGGCTAAAAGTCGATCGCGTAAATACTTATCCCATTTTTCCCGTGACATCCATAAGCGATCTCGCCCAGGAATATATTCGCAACGAATACCCAAGAAGGATGGAATTTCTGCAAGACCACCAGCCATAGAAACGATTATTGGATTCGCTACATCTTTAAGCGCAAACGCCACAGCACTTGCGCGTGCTAGGTGGCCCATTCCTACTCCATTGCTAGTTGCAAGGATGATTGTTGGCTTTAGCACGTGCCATAGCCTACTTTTCTAAGTACAGTATCGGTTGTGACAAAGCCCCTAATAATTACAATTCGCGGATTGTCACGCGCTTTTGGCGATGTCCGAGCCGTCAATGCCGTGGATTTAGATATTTTTGAGGGTGAATTCATTACCTTGCTTGGCCCATCGGGCTCTGGAAAAACAACAGTACTACGAATGATTGCTGGCTTTGAAAAACCTGATTCTGGAACCATTCTTCTAGGTGGTAAAGATGTTTCCCAATTACCCCCTTATGACCGTGACGTAAATACTGTCTTTCAAGATTACGCATTGTTTCCGCACATGAATGTTATTTCAAATATTGAATATGGCTTACGCGTAAAAGGTGTCGATAAATCAGATCGACGTGCGCGAGCGATGCAAGCTTTACAACAGGTTCGACTTGAGGGCTATGAAAGTCGTAAACCTGCACAATTATCTGGTGGTCAACGACAACGTGTTGCCTTGGCTCGAGCTTTAGTTAACCGCCCATCCGTCTTACTTTTGGATGAGCCACTGGGTGCACTAGATTTAAAATTACGTGAACAAATGCAGATAGAGTTAAAAGAGTTACAACGTGCAGTTGGAATTACATTCATATTTGTCACTCACGATCAAGAAGAAGCACTGACAATGAGCGATCGAATTGTAGTTTTTAATCACGGACGTATCGAACAAATTGGTACTCCTCGGGAAATTTACGACAATCCACAAAGTTTATTTGTCTCAGAGTTCGTTGGACAAACCAACAAAATAGAAATTGAAGGCAAGAAGATAAATATCCGACCAGAGTTTATTGCCGTGTCAAAATCAACTAGTTATGGAAATCGCTCGGTTCAAGGAGTCTTACGAGATGCCATTTTTGTTGGAGCTTCAACTCGATATTTAGTTGATTCCTCACTTGGCAACACAATTATTTCAACCAACCCTAGAGAGACAATCGCAATTGGCGAAACCGTCACTTTGTCATGGGATAGAGAAAGAGAATTCTTGATTCAATGAAGAATCAAGAACCACATTCAACCGCTGAATGTAAATAAAAAAGATGGAGGTACAGATGCAAAAGAAGCGTCTGTTTTCACGAATTGCTGTTGCATCCGTTGCAGCAATTATTCTCGCTGGATGCAGCTCAGGTAGCAACTCTGCATCCGATAGCGGTGTACCTAAGATAGATATGATGAAAAAGCTTGGTGCAGGTGAGGGCCAAGTCAACGTAGTCGCATGGGCTGGATACGTCGAAAATGGCTCAACCGATCCCAAAGTCGATTGGGTTACTGGCTTCGAAAAAGATACTGGCTGCAAAGTTAATGTAAAGAATGGTGCAACATCTGACGACATGGTTGCGTTAATGAAAACTGGTGAATATGACGTCGTTTCAGCATCTGGAGATGCTTCACTTCGTTTGATTTACGGCGGCGATGTTGCACCAGTTAACACCGATTTGATTCCAAACTATGCAGATATCTTTAAGAACTTAAAGATGCAGCAATGGAACTCAGTTGGTGGCGTTGCTTATGGTATTCCACACGGACGTGGTGCTAATTTGTTGGCATATCGCACCGATATTGTTAAACCCGCACCGACTTCTTGGGGTAGCGTTTTTGATGCTAATTCACCCTACAAAGGCAAAATCACAGCCTACGACTCACCTATTTATATCGCTGATGCCGCACTGTATTTAATGGCAACACAACCTGATCTTAAAATCAAGTATCCATATGCTCTTGATCAAGCTCAGTTCGATGCTGCAGTTGCGTTATTGAAAGTTCAGAAGCCATTGATTGGTGAATACTGGGGCGATTATTTGAAGCATGTCGCGTCACTTAAATCAGGTGGAACAGTTCTAGGAACAACATGGCAGGTTAATATTAATTTAGCTAAAGGTGAAAAGGTTCCTGTAGAAGGAATCAAACCAACCGAAGGCTCAACAGGTTGGTCTGATACTTGGATGATCAGCAGTAAGGCGAAAAATCCAAATTGCGCTTACCTTTGGATGAATCACATCGCATCCCCTGCAGCAAATGCTGCAGTCGCTGAATGGTTTGGAGAGGCTCCATCCAACGCAAAATCTTGTGCGTTGACTGCAGATCCAAATCACTGTGCAACTTTCCATGCAGCAGATGATGCTTATTGGGCAGATGTCTATTACTGGAACACTGCAACTGAAACCTGCTTAGATGGCCGGACCGATGTTAAATGCGTTCCGTACTCTGAATGGGTCAAAGCCTGGTCTAGCTTACGTAATTCATAAGTAATAAGCCGGACGCGGGATATTTCCCGTGTCTGGCTTATTTTATTGCAAAAGGAGCGCAGATGTTGGACTCGGTTGCAACCGCAATGCATCGAAGGCCCCGCCTGCGTTTGGCGGCACTTTTAACTGCGCCTGTTTTATGGCTAGTGGTGGCATATCTTGGGGCGTTAGCAACTCTATTAGTGACTGCATTTTTCACCATTGATAGCTTCACTGGAAATGTGGTTCGAAAGTTTAATTTGGACAACTTTCATGACATGCTCACTGATGCTGCATATAAGAATGTCGTCTTACGGACGTTAGGGATTGCTGTTAGTGTCACTTTGTTGTGTTCGGCACTGGCAATTCCAATGGCTTTCTACATGGCTAAAATCGCTAAACCAAAGTCGCAGAAGATCTTAGTGGCACTTGTTTTGACACCACTTTGGGCCTCATATTTGGTCAAAATCTACGCGTGGCGCACAATGTTAGAGCCAGGAAGTGGCGTTGTGGATTGGTTACTTGGACCAATTGGTATTCACTCTCCTGGTTTTGGTGGTCCGGCAATCATTATTGGTCTGTCATACCTTTGGCTTCCTTACATGATTCTGCCTATATACGCGGGATTAGAACGCCTTCCTAATAATCTATTGGATGCATCGGGAGATTTAGGGGCGCATAATTTTTATACTTTTAGAAAAGTTATTTTGCCATTAATTTTTCCTTCTCTCGTCGCAGGATCGATGTTCACATTTTCTCTAAGTCTTGGTGATTACATCACGGCGCAGATAATCGGTGGAAAATTACAAATGCTAGGAAATGTCGTCTATCAAAACTTCAGCATCAATCTCCCATTTGCTGCCACCATTGCCACAATTCCAGTCAGTATCATGGCGCTCTATCTCTATCTTGTTCGCCGCACTGGTGCGCTAGCGAGCATGTAATGACAATATCTAGTCAAGCCCGTTATGCACTCATGTCACTTATGGGCATAGGTTTGGCTTTCATTTATATTCCTCTGAGCGTTGTCGTTATTAACTCCTTTAATGTGAGTAAGACTTTTTCATGGCCCCCAACTAGTTTTACAACACTGTGGTGGTCAAAAGCAATTGAAAATACAGGAGTGCGAGAAGCGCTTAAATGGAGTGTTTTAGCAGGTTTGTCGGCCACTGCTGTCGCATTATTACTCGGTACAACGCTGGCCTTTGCCGTTAGCCGCTATAGTTTTTTCGGCCGTGAAATTATTTCCCTACTCGTTGTTTTACCAATCTCTTTGCCTGGAGTGGTAACTGGAATCGCTTTAAATAATGCTTTTACGAAACAACTTGGAATGTCTACTGGTTTATTGACGGTAGTTATCGGTCATGCCACTTTTTGTATCGTTATTGTTTATAACAATGCCATAGCTCGCCTTCGACGAATGGGTACATCGTTGCAAGAAGCCTCAATGGATTTAGGGGCAAATGGCATCACTACTTTTCGCCTTATCACTTTGCCAAATTTAGCTTCGGCTTTATTTGCCGGTGGATTATTGGCCTTTGGTCTTTCATTCGATGAAATCGTCGTGACGACTTTTACCGCTGGCCCCGGAATTCAAACACTCCCTATTTGGATTTATAATAATCTCTTTCGACCAAATCAAGCACCGATTGTTAACGTAGTCGCGGCAACCCTCGTTGTCTTATCGATTGTGCCGATTTATTTTTCTCAACGCTTAAGTCAAGATTCAACTTCGGGCGGACGTTTTTAACTTAAGTTCAATTACCCCATGATGAATGCATTGGGCGACCTTCTGCGTAACCTGCTGAGGATTGAACTCCGATCACAGCACGCTCGGCAAACTCTTCAAGTGTGCGAGCGCCTGCGTATGTGCAAGAGGAGCGCAAGCCAGCTATAATCTCATCGAGGAGATCTTCAACGCCAGGGCGAGCAGGATTTAGATACATTCGCGATGTTGAGATTCCCTCTTCAAAGAGTGATTTGCGTGCGCGATCAAAGGCATCTTCACCCGTCGTACGTGCTGCAACTGCCCGTGCCGATGCCATTCCAAATGATTCTTTAAATAACTTGCCGTTTACATCACTTTGTAAATCTCCTGGAGATTCATAGGTTCCCGCAAACCATGAGCCAATCATTACTTGTGATGCACCCGCAGCAAGGGCTAATGCAACATCCCGAGGATGGCGCACACCACCATCGGCCCAGACATGTGCACCTAATTTTTTCGCCTCTTGCGCGCATTCAAGTACGGCAGAGAACTGAGGACGCCCAACTCCGGTCTGCATGCGGGTCGTACACATTGCACCTGGGCCTACTCCAACTTTTATAATTGTTGCACCTGCTTTAATTAAATCTCGGGTACCTTCGGCAGTGACTACATTTCCAGCGACGATTGGAATTGAAGCGCCAAGGGATTTAATCGCCAGAAGCGCCTCAATCATCTTCTTTTGATGACCATGTGCAGTGTCAACGACTAAAACATCGGCGCCTGATTCAATAAGTGCCGCAGCCTTTGCCGCTATATCCCCATTGATTCCGACTGCGGCCGCGATTCGTAAATTATTATGCGCATCGACGGCGGGGGAATATAACGTCCCTCGAAGCGCACCTATTCGCGTGACAATTCCGACTAAATCGCCATTCTTAGAAACGACTGGCGCAAGTTTGTGACGGTGAAGATTCAAAAACTCAAATGCTGCACGCGCATCTAAGTCATCTGGCATCGTAATTAACTCTTTACTCATAACTTGTTTCAACTGTGTGAAGCGATCAACGCTTTTACAATCCTCTTCCGTTACTATCCCGACTGGTTTTCCGTTTTCTACGATAACGATTGCGCCGTGAGCTCTCTTATGCAACAAACTAACTGCATCGGCAACGGTTTGATGTGAACTTAAAGTGATTGGCGTATCAAAGAATGTATGGCGAGACTTAACCCACTTAATTACACTGTCAACAACGGCATGCGGAATATCCTGTGGTATCACCGAAATTCCGCCTCGTCGGGCGATTGTTTCAGCCATTCGCCGACCAGATATTGCCGTCATGTTGGCTACGACGATTGGGATTGTTGTGCCCGATCCGTCATTAGATGTTAAATCGACATCCATCCGACTCGATAATTCTGATGCACTAGGCACCATAAAGACGTCGTCATATGTTAGATCGTGATTTGGAGTATTTATATAGCGCACGTAGCCAAACTATACTCAGATAGAATAGATAGATGCCTGAATCTCTTATCCATGCCCGTGGCCTCACCAAGAAGTTTGGTGACTTCACTGCTGTCAACGGAATCGATTTCGATGTTCATAAGGGCGAGTCCTTCGGCCTTTTAGGCCCAAATGGCGCGGGTAAATCGACTGCGATGCGCATGATTGGTGCTACATCTTCGCGTGATGCCGGGATACTGACAATTCTTGGTAAGGATCCCGACAAGCATGGGCCACAGATTCGCGCGCATTTAGGGGTGGTGCCACAGCAAGATAACTTGGATATGCAGTTGAGTGTCAGCGAAAATCTCTACATTTATGGCAGATATTTTGGTCTACCACGAGCATTTGTTAAAGGAAAGATTGAAGAGTTACTTACTTTTGCCCAATTGGAAGAAAAACGCGATGCAAAAGTTGAAGCCCTCAGTGGAGGTATGAAGCGCCGCTTGACGATTGCGCGCGCCCTTGTAAGTGAGCCCGAGATTTTAATGTTGGATGAACCTACAACGGGACTAGACCCGCAAGCGCGACATATTTTATGGGATCGTCTATTCCGCTTGAAAGAGCAAGGCGTAACTCTTCTTATCACAACGCACTTCATGGACGAGGCTGAACAGTTATGTGATCGTTTAATCGTTATGGATAAAGGCAGCATCATGGCCGAAGGAAGCCCGGCTTCGCTCATTAAAGACTACTCAAGCAAGGAAGTTCTTGAGGTTCGATTCGGATCTGATCGAAATCAAGAGTTGGCCGAAAAACTACGAACGTTATGTGAGCGGATTGAGGAGTTACCTGACCGCATCTTGATGTATACCGAAGACGGCGAAGCACTGCTAGAGCAAATATATGCTTCTGGCATGCATCCCAAGACCTCGCTTGTACGTCGCAGTTCTTTAGAAGATGTTTTTTTGCGGTTAACCGGAAGAACATTGATTGAATAATGAGTATTACAACTATTCGCCAGGGCTCGATTCAGCTCGTGAATTCAAAGAAGATTCAAGCCCAAGGCGCAATTTATGTTGCAGAAGCTCGCATACGTGTAATGATGAAGTGGCTTTGGCTCATCATAGGTATTGCTATCGCAAATCCAGTTCTATATTTGATTAGCGTTGGAATTGGCCTCGGTAGTTTGATAGACAAAAACGTAGGAGCAACCGGTGTTGATGGCGTCAAATATCTAACCTTTTTAGCCCCAGCCCTGCTTGCACAAGCGGCGATACAGGGAGCAATGGAAGAGACGGTTTTCCCAACAATTGAAGGTTTTAAATGGAATAAAGTTTTCTATGCAATGAATTCAACTCCTCTAAGTGGAGCCCAGATATCTATAGGAGTCTTTCTTGCCGCATTTTTCCGAACCATCTATACCGTTCTATTCTATTTTGGAGTCATGTGGCTTTTTGGCGCATTAGATTCTCCAACCGCCTGGTTAGCGATTCCAACTGCGATATTTGCCGGTACCGCTTTTGGCGCACTGATGCAGTCACTAGCGGCCAAACTCGAGAATGAAAATATCTTTTTCGTCATAGTGGGTCGCTTTATTATGATGCCGTTATTTCTATTTTCTGGGGTTTTTTTTCCGCTCACGTCAATGCCATTTTTTTTACAGTGGATTGGATGGATTTCACCTCTGTGGCATGCCACTGAATTAGGGCGACATTTAACTTATGGACATGCCATTTCCTCTATGATGATTTGGGTTCACTTCTTCGTTTTGGCGACCATGCTGATTAGTGGTCTTTATCTTTCCACTCGAATTTTTACCAAGAGATTGGCAAAGTAAGTGTTTATTCCGATGGCCGTGGCTATTGCCGAAGCACGGATTGGTAAATGGGGAGAACGTTATTACTCAGGACGTGTTCTTCAACTACTTGAGCGCGGATTGATCGCTTTCCGATCTTCAACGTGGATGATTGTGTTCTCCGGCTTTTTCGAACCTGTTTTATATCTACTTTCTTTTGGCTATGGAATTGGAAAATTGTTACCGACCATTGATGTCGGTGGAGAGACCGTGAAGTACGCTGTTTTCATTGCCCCAGCATTGCTCGCAACAAGTGCAATGAACGGTGCTATTTATGATTCGACAATGAACGTATTTTTTAAACTCAATCATGACCGTATTTATCACGGCATGCTCGCAACTTCAATGGGGCCACTCGACGTGGCTTTAGGAGAAATTAGTTGGGCTCTCATACGTGGCTTAAGTTATGCATGTGCGTTTATGGCCGTAGTTGCACCCTTAGGGTTAATTCCCAGTATCTGGGGTTACCTTGCGATTCCAGCCGCCGTCCTAATCGCCTTTGGTTTTGCTTCCATCGGAATGGCCTTAACGTCGTACATGAAATCTTTTCAACAGCTAGAGATAATAAATATGTTTTTATTACCAATGTTTCTGTTTTCTGGATCTTTTTACCCATTGAGCGTTTTTCCTGAATGGTTGCAGTTTACTGTCAACTTATTTCCGCTTACACATGCAATTAATTTAGTTCGTGGTTTATGCCTAGGCCATATAAATGTAGCGTTAGCCGGTCATGCCATGTATTTCGTAATTATGAT
>JAYTTL010000008.1:0-2886 GCA_043745325.1 Actinomycetes bacterium | reverse complement strand
CGCTCTTGCTTTAAGAGCCCCGCATCTTCTAGAACAACTAATTTGTCTCGAAGCCCGTCGATAAATCCACGTATGGAAGAAATTTCTAGCTCCAATCCAAAATTATTTTCCCGCAGTTTCCAGATCTGGCGAGTTCAAAAGCGGCTTCCCATTCATTGGCGGCAAATCTATGTGTGATCACCGTGGAAATATCTAAGCCTTTTTGAACCATTGAGTTCATCGAATACCAGGTCTCATACATTTCGCGGCCGTATATTCCTTTTATGGTAATCATATGTGTAACTACCTTAGCCCAGTCAATCGATATGGGATCTTTCGGTAAACCAAGAGCTGCGATTCGCGCACCATGTCCAAC
Organism: Actinomycetes bacterium; assembly: GCA_043745325.1. Taxonomy (GTDB): domain Bacteria; phylum Actinomycetota; class Actinomycetes; order Nanopelagicales; family Nanopelagicaceae; genus Planktophila. The sequence goes on along the minus strand of JAYTTL010000008.1, from coordinate 2,531 downwards.
GTTTGCAAGGATCAAAGGTATGGCAGATTGGTGCCCACTCATCTCAAATGCAATATCAAATCCCTCTTTCATGCCAAGGCTTTTCATTGTCGATGAAATCTCGTGAGTGGAGATGTTGATCGCTGCATCGACTCCCATGTCGCGCGCTAAATTTAAGCGGTACTCATTGACATCGGTAATGACAATAAATCGTGCACCGACAAAGCGTGCGATAGCCGCCGACATCAAGCCGATAGGTCCAGCCCCTGTAATCAAAACATCTTCACCGACTACTGGAAAACTCAATGCCGTGTGTACTGCATTGCCCAAAGGATCAAAGATTGCTGCAAGATCTAAATCAATATCTGGTGGGTGTGACCAAACATTGCCCTCGGGAATTACTACAAACTCGGCAAAGGCACCGTTGCGATTAACGCCGACTCCCACTGTGTTCATACATAAATGACGGCGGCCCGCGCGACAGTTACGACAAAGGCCACAGACTATGTGGCCTTCACCTGAAACTAAATCACCAACTTTTATCGTTGTAACATCGAGTCCGATTTCACTGACTCGGCCAACGAATTCGTGACCCGGAATAAATGGTGGATTTAAATTTTGATCTGCCCAAGAATCCCAACTTTCAATATGGAGATCGGTTCCACATATTCCAGTTTTTAGAACACGGATCTTGACTTCACGAGCACCCACAGGGGGTTCTGGCAGTTCGAGGAGCTCTAAACCAGGTGCACGGTGTGCCTTATACAGAGCTCTCATGCCAACCTCTCGCTATACCTAGGTCGTTAGATTACTCGTAGGCTTTATGTGCCTGATCACATTTATGGGGCATCCAGATATAGACGACACGCTCACTCTTGTCAGTGGCATTTGCTATCTTTCGAACAGGTGTTCGGTTATCCTACCCCTGTACAACCAGAGCGGTTCCATCTTCCGCCCGAAGTTCGTTACCCACAGCCCCTGTGGTGCGTGCTTCACTCCGTCGGTGGGTCTCCGTACCTTCTGGGCCATAACCCAAACGTCGTACGACGTTCTATCGAAAGGAAAGTACGTGGCTACTGAAAAAAGCAATAAAGCCAGCGAAGCATCGCAGGAAAAAGCAACCACCGAACGCCAAAAGGCGCTCGACACAGCCCTAGCCCAGATCGAACGTCAATTTGGAAAAGGCTCCGTAATGAAAATGTCTGATCGAGCTAATCAGATTATTGAAGTAATTCCTACTGGCTCAATCGCACTCGATATCGCACTTGGTATCGGCGGATTACCGCGCGGCCGTATCGTTGAAATCTACGGACCAGAGTCTTCCGGTAAGACAACGCTGTCGATGCATGCAATTGCAAATGCACAAAGAGCCGGCGGAATTTGTGCCTTCATCGATGCCGAACATGCATTTGATGCCGAATATGCAAAGAAGCTCGGCATTGATATTGATGCGCTTTTAGTTTCTCAGCCAGATACGGGCGAGCAAGCCCTTGAGATTATGGATATGTTAATTCGCTCTGGTGCGCTAGATCTAGTTGTTGTTGACTCCGTTGCCGCCCTTGTTCCACGTGCTGAAATTGAAGGCGAAATGGGTGATTCACATATGGGCCTACAGGCCCGCCTTATGTCACAAGCCCTTCGTAAAATTACGGGTGCGCTTCACCAATCTAAGACAACTGCAATCTTCATTAACCAGTTGCGTGAAAAAATCGGCGTATTCTTTGGCTCTCCTGAGACAACTACTGGTGGTAAGGCGTTGAAGTTCTACGCATCAGTGCGCTTAGATATCCGCCGTATTGAAACGCTTAAAGATGGACAAGAGGCCGTGGGTAACCGCACGCGCGTAAAGGTTGTTAAAAATAAGATGGCTCCGCCATTTAAGCAGGCCGAGTTCGATATTATTTATGGCACAGGTATTTCACGCGAAGGCTCCTTAATCGATATGGGTGTTGATATCGGAATCGTTAAAAAAGCAGGTGCTTGGTATACCTATGAGTCCGATCAACTAGGACAGGGTAAAGAGAATGCACGTACCTTCCTTCTCGATAATCCAGATCTGGCAAATGAGATTGAGGCCAAGATTCGAGCTCACTTTGCACCCGTTGAGGTCGATGCCGATCTCATCGCGGCAATTGATGAGGCTGCAGCAGAGGTTGATTTCTAATTAGCCTTGATTTTACAAAGGTTGACCAAGAGGCTGACCCTTACTCAATCGCACACACGATTGCATTAAACGCTCTCGTTGCGCGGGCCAAAAGTAAGGGTGAGCTTCTGGCTCATCTTAAAAAGCGTGGAGTAGAGGAGGATGTTGCTAAGGCCATTATCTATCGACTTCAAGAGGCGGGCTTAATAAACGATGTTGAGTTCGCTAAAGCTTGGACACAGTCTCGTCACGCTTCCAAAAAATTATCTAAACGGATAATCGCCGGTGAGCTTCGCACTAGGGGAGTCGATCAAAGCTCTATCAATGAGGCGCTCGATGAGATCGGTGATGAAGAGGAGTATCGAATGGCTTTTTGCCTTGCGATGAAAAAATATTCAACGATGTCGCG
>JAYTTL010000007.1:0-2895 GCA_043745325.1 Actinomycetes bacterium | reverse complement strand
CACCGATTTCCGTCGGGTATATGTACATCTTAAAACTTCACCACTTGGTGGATGACAAGATTCACGCACGTTCTACGGGTCCATACTCAATGATCACGCAACAGCCACTGGGTGGAAAAGCTCAATTCGGTGGTCAGCGATTTGGTGAAATGGAAGTGTGGGCACTTGAGGCTTACGGCGCCGCTTACACACTTCAAGAGCTTCTTACAATTAAATCTGATGATGTTCTTGGTCGCGTTAAAGTCTACGAAGCCATCGTCAAGGGTGAAAACATTCCAGAACCGGGCATCCCAGAATCATTTAAGGTGCTCATTAAGGAAATGCAATCACTATGTCTAAATGTTGAAGTGCTCTCTTCAGAAGGTGTGGCGATTGAACTTCGCGATACCGATGAAGAAGTATTCCGTGCCGCCGAAGAGCTAGGTATCAACTTGTCACGAGTTGAGCCAAGCAGCGTTGAAGAAATCTGAGAGGGAAGATAACTATGTTAGATGTGAACTTCTTTGATGAATTACGTATCGGCCTAGCATCGGCTGACAATATTCGAGATTGGTCTTTTGGCGAAGTAAAAAAGCCTGAGACCATCAACTACCGCACACTCAAGCCAGAGAAGGACGGACTCTTCGATGAGAAGATCTTCGGACCAACTCGTGATTGGGAGTGTTATTGCGGTAAGTACAAGCGAGTTCGATTTAAGGGAATTATCTGCGAGCGTTGTGGAGTTGAAGTAACGCGCGCAAAAGTGCGCCGTGAACGTATGGGTCACATCGAGCTTGCCGCTCCTGTTACACACATCTGGTACTTCAAAGGAGTTCCATCGCGCCTTGGCTACTTACTAGATCTTGCTCCAAAGGATCTTGAAAAGGTTATCTACTTTGCCGCTTACATGATCACCGAAGTTGATGCTGAAGCTCGTGAAGAAGATTTACCAATGCTTGAAAAGAAGTTAGCGAACGATCGAAAGAAGATTGAAACTCGTCGCGATAATGATCTCGATATTCGTACCAAGAAACTCGAAGCCGACACTGAAGAGCTCGAAGCAGAAGATGCTAAGTCTGATGTCAAGCGCAAGGTACGCGAAGCTGCAGAGCGTGAGCTCAAATCAATTCGCGAGAAGTCAGAGAAGGAACTCGAGCGCATGGAGAGCGTCTGGACTCGCTTTAAGAATCTGAAGGTTCAAGATCTTGAAGGCGATGAAAATCTTTACCGCGAAATGCGCGATCGCTACGGTATGTACTTCAAAGGTGACATGGGCGCTGCTGCAATTAAGCATCGCTTAGAGACTTTTGATCTTGCAACTGAGCACAAGATGCTTACCGACCTTTCCGAAAACGGTAAGGGTGCCAAGAAGACTCGTGCTATCAAGCGGTTGAAGGTTGTTAACGCATTCCTTACAACAAGCAATAAGCCAGCTTCAATGGTTCTTGACTGTGTTCCAGTTATTCCACCTGATCTTCGCCCAATGGTTCAACTCGATGGTGGTCGTTTTGCGACTTCAGATCTAAATGATCTATACCGTCGAGTTATCAACCGCAACAACCGTTTGAAGCGTTTGGCCGATCTCGGTGCACCAGAGATTATCGTCAACAATGAAAAGCGTATGTTGCAGGAAGCTGTAGATGCGTTATTCGATAACGGTCGTCGTGGTCGTCCAGTTACCGGTCCCGGTAACCGCGCCCTCAAATCACTCTCTGACATGCTCAAGGGTAAGCAGGGACGTTTCCGTCAGAACTTGCTCGGAAAGCGCGTTGATTATTCTGGCCGTTCAGTAATCGTTGTCGGTCCACAGCTCAAGCTTCACCAGTGCGGTCTGCCAAAGCAGATGGCGCTCGAGCTCTTCAAGCCATTTGTAATGAAGCGCCTTGTTGATCTAAACCACGCACAGAATATTAAATCTGCAAAGCGTATGGTTGAGCGCGCACGCCCAGTCGTATGGGATGTTTTGGAAGAAGTTATCGCCGAGCATCCAGTGCTACTTAACCGCGCACCTACGCTTCACCGTTTGGGAATCCAGGCATTCGAACCTCAATTAGTTGAAGGTAAAGCGATTCAGATTCACCCACTCGTGTGTACCGCATTTAATGCTGACTTCGACGGTGACCAGATGGCAGTTCACTTGCCGCTATCTGCTGAAGCCCAGGCCGAAGCACGTATCTTGATGTTGTCATCCAATAACATCTTGTCTCCTGCTAATGGTCGTCCAATTACATCTCCTACACAGGACATGGTTCTTGGTCTGTATCACTTAACAATGAGCCGCGAAGGCGAGCTCGGTGAGGGACGTGCATTTAGCTCGATTGCCGAGGCAATTATGGCTCACGATCAGCACTCAGTCTCATTGCAGGCCATGATCAAGATACGTCTTGACAACTCAACGCAGACAATTGAAACCACGCTTGGTCGTGCCTTATTTAATGAAGCACTTCCGGACGATTTCGCATTCGTTGATTTAGATGTTACCAAGAAGCAACTTGGTGAAATCGTGGATCGCTTGGCTGAGTTCTATCCGAAGGTTATCGTTGCACAGACACTTGATGCTCTGAAGTCACTTGGCTTCCATTGGGCAACTCGTGCCGGAATCACAATCGGTATCGAAGATGTTGTGACACCTCCACGTAAGAAAGAGATCCTTGAGAGCTATGAAACAAAGGCCGACAAGGTTCAATCGCAGTATGAAAAGGGACTCATCACAGACGACGAGCGTCGTCAAGAGTTAATCGAAATCTGGACTAAGGCAACAGCTGAAGTGGGTAAAGAGATGGAAGAAAACTTCCCTCGCGTTAACCCAGTCTGGATGATGGTCTTTTCTGGTGCTCGTGGAAACATGATGCAGATCCGTCAGATTGCAGGTATGCGTGGACTGGTAGCAAATCCAAAGGGTGAAATTATTCCTCG
>JAYTTL010000006.1:0-10744 GCA_043745325.1 Actinomycetes bacterium | reverse complement strand
CGGCAATTGATGGCGTCAACCTTGCGTTAAAAAAAGGCGAAACTCTGGGGCTTGTTGGCGAATCAGGTTGTGGAAAATCAACCCTTGGTCGCATTCTTGTCGGGCTTTACTCTGCCTCGAACGGATCTATTGAATTAAACGGAAAACAAGTGGGACAAGATCGCAACTTAGAAGAGCGGCGCACAGTCCAGATGGTTTTTCAGGATCCATTTTCATCGCTTAATCCACGCATGACAGTTGGAGAGGTATTGCGCGAAGCATTACTTTTTCACAACTTGGCGACAAAGGAAAATGTAGAAGAGAAATCTAAAAAATTACTAGCACTTGTTGGTCTGCCTCAAGATGCTCTGAAATCCTACCCACGTCAATTCTCGGGAGGACAGCGACAACGGATTGGCATTGCACGAGCTTTAGCGCTAGAGCCTAAAATTCTCATTGCCGATGAAGTTGTTTCGGCCCTTGATGTTTCAGTACAGGCATCCGTTGTGAATTTACTTATGGATCTCAAACACGATCTAGGTCTGACTATGCTCTTCATCTCACATAACATCGCAGTGGTTCGCCAAGTTAGTGATCGAATTGCCGTCATGTATCTTGGACGTATTGTTGAAGTGGGTCCAACAGAGCAAGTTTTTAGCAATCCTTCGCACCCTTATACAAAACTCCTACTGAGTTCGGTGCCCAAAATGGCCTCAGGATCTCAGATTTCTTCCGCACCAATTGGAGAGTTGCAATCGATTAAGAGCGCATTAGTTGGTTGCAGATTTCGTAGCCGTTGCCCTGTTGCTATTGATGCTTGCGCAATCGTTGATCCACAACTTACTAACGTAGAAGGAAACCATCAGGCAGCTTGCCTACTGGTTACATAGAGACGAGGCGCCACATGACAGGCAGATTTACTCCGATAATTATCGGCAGCGAACGAAGTGAAGCAGGAATTCCAACGGCAATGAAAATTTTGCGGGCGGGTGGCAGTGCACTCGATGCGGTCGAGCGCGGTCTTCGCCTCTGTGAAGATAACCTTGAGGATCATTACATCGGTACTAGCGGACTTCCCAACGCCCACGGAATTGTTGAACTCGATGCATCAATCATGGTCGGGTCAACCCGGGCATTCGGCGCAGTTGCCGCAGTAAAGAATTATCCAAACCCAATTTCAATTGCACGCAAAGTCATGGAAGAGCTCCCTCAGCACTCGCTACTTGTAGGTGAGGGCGCCGAAGCTTTTGCAGAGTTTCTTGGATTTAGCAAAGCAGAACTTCTAACTCCAGAGGCGCGCGAACTCTGGCTGACGCAACTTAAAACAGTTTCTCAAGAATCTATTGAGGGTGAAAATACAAAGGCAACACCAGGTGATGAGCGCTACCGTCTTGCCGCCCTGGAGTTAGTCAGGCGCAGGGCGCCGCACGAAGGTCCGTGGGGCACCATTAACATAATTGCCCTTGATGCCAGCGGTGAACTTGTTTGCGGAGTGAGCACAAGTGGCTACCCGTATAAGCATCCTGGTCGTGTTGGTGACTCAGCTATTGCCGGAGCTGGAAACTACTCTGATATTCGTTATGGCGCGGCTGCATGTACAGGCCGCGGCGAACTTGCACTTCGTGCAGGTACTGCGCGCACAGTCGTTGAAAATCTCCGTGCAGGGCAGGATCCAGAAAGCGCATGTGCTAATGCACTTCTTGAAGCCCGTGCACTGCCAGATGATTTTCGTGCCGAGTTACGCTGTCTTTCGTTGACTCAAGATGGTCGACATGGTGGCGCAGCAGGTATGGAAGGTTCGACATACACATTCATGAACGAGCACTCAACTGCTCCCGAATTTCACCCGAGGAGAGCGATATGAAAATCTTTATCTCATCTGACATGGAAGGCACCGCTGGAGTTGTTGACTGGAGCCAATGCATACCTGGCAACCCAGAGTACGGTTACTACCGCGAACTTTTGCAAAATGAAGTAAATGCGAGCATCACTGGTGCAATGGCCGCAGGTGCTACTGAGTTCTTAGTCAATGATTCTCACTCATCAATGCAGAACCTGCGTCCAGATTCACTTGAAGGAAATGCCCGCTATCTTTCGGGAAAACACAAACCTATGTACATGATGCAGGGATTAGATAGCACATTCGATGCAATCTTCTTGATTTCCTATCATGGTTCGATGAGCAGCGAGGCATCGGTTCTCTCACACACATATAATCCGCGAGCAATTTCAGATATTCGCCTTAATGGCGAATTTGTATCAGAAGCAGGCCTCAATGCCCTCGTCGCACAGGCATATGGTGTGCCGATGGTTTTGGTTACTGGAGATGAAACTACTGAAGTTGAAACCCGTATGTGGTCCCCAGGAATTTATGCCGCAGTGGTGAAAAAGAGTATTACTCGATTTGCTGCAGATAGTATGCATCCAAAGCAAGCTTGTGAACTAATTTTCGAAAAAGCGAAAGCCTCAATTGAGGCTCTAGCAAATATTTCGGTTCCTGCGATAAAACTTCCTGCCACAATCGAGATCACTTTCCATAATAATGATTTTGCAGATATCGCTACGTGGTTACCAGGCACCGTTAAAACCGGTGTGAAAACCGTAACTATTACAGATGCTGATCCATTAGCACTCTTTCGTCGATTTATTACGACAGTAATTCTCACACGATCAATTGTTGAATGGAGCTAAGAATGCCAGTCGCCCAAGTTCTTGAAGGTAAAACTGCGATTGTTACAGGTGCGGGAAACGGTATTGGACGTGCAACTGCAAAGGCAATGGCAGCTGCTGGTGCACAAGTATGCGTCTCAGATACTTTGGTAGAAGATGGTCTGCGGACAGTCTCAGAGATTACTGATGCCGGCGGTAAAGCTATTTTTGTTCAAGCCGATATTTCAAGTGAAGAGCAAGTACAAAAGGTTGTCAATGAAACCGTTTCAACATTTGGTGGCTTGGATATTCTTGTTAATAATGCCGGAATCGGTGGTGGCATGAAACGTCTTCATGAAGTTAATACAGAGGAGTTTAGCCGAGTCGTTGATGTAAATCTTGTTGGAACATTTTTCATGACAAAATATGCGATTCCACATTTCCTTAAATCTGGCGATGGAAGAATCGTCAATATTGCCTCGACATACGGCCTCATTGGAGCGCCAAAAGCCGCCGCATATTGCGCCACAAAAGGCGCAATTATTAACCTCACTCGACAGTTAGCCGTCGACTACGGTCCAGACCACATTCGGGTCAACGCAATCTGCCCTGGATATATAGATACCAGTCTGGGTCGGCGTGGCCCAACAATGAGCGAAGCGGATTTTACCGCTGCCAGTGCTCGCCGAGAAAAGGCAGCGGCGATGCAGCCTCTTGGCCGACAGGCACAGCCGGAAGAAGTTGCAAACGTTGCACTCTTCCTCGCATCTGATGGTGCATCTTTTATGACAGGATCTATTGTCACAGTTGATGGCGGATGTGTTACCACCTTCAATTACGGTGAAGCCAGCAACTAACGTTAATGAAAATTCTCGATCTGGTCTGCGTTCCTGGTCGAACGGGTTTTTTTGTTGATGACCAAGCGGCAATTCTTGCGGGTGCCCAACATGACGGTTTTAATTATGTTGGGCAGGCCGTAACACCAGGATTTAATCGAATTCGTCAGGCAGGACAATCACTTTCAGTGATGATTTTACTTGACGATGGTCAAATTGCCCACGGGGACTGCACAGTCGTACAGTACTCAGGAGTTGGTGGCCGTGACCCACTCTTTGATGCAGAGCAAGCAAAAGAAGTTATCTATAACAATCTCGCCCCACTTCTTCGCGGACAGATGATTACTCAATTCAAATCCATGGCACAGGAAGTAGATTCACTTGAAATTAACGGCAAGAGAATTTCAGCAGCGATTCGATACGGGGTTACGCAAGCAATTCTAGACGCTGTAGCAAAATCACGGAGCTTAACAATGGCAGAGATAATTGCTGATGAGTATGAAACCGGTATTGAGATTGCAATTGTCCCAATACACACTCAATCTGGTGATGATCGATATGACAACGTGGATAAAATGATTCTTAAAGAGGCCGATGTTTTGCCCCATGGTCTCATTAATAATGTTGAGACGAAACTCGGGGTTCGCGGTGAGTTACTTAAGGAATATGTAACGTGGGTCAGGAATCGAATTCTTCATTTGAGGCAAAATTCTTCATACAATCCGGTTCTTCAATTTGACGTATACGGAACCATTGGCCAAATTTTTGACTCAAATATTTCTGAGTGTGCCGAATATTTAATCCAACTTGGTGAACTTGCAGTCCCCTTTGCTCTTCGTATTGAACATGTCATAGATGGTAAAAGCGTTGAAGGTCAGGTGGCGGTATCAAAGGCCTTGCGTTCGGAGCTGTTTTCGCGGGGCTCAAAGGTACAGATTTCAGTAGATGAGTGGTGCAACACATTAGAAGATATCCGAAAGTTTGTTGATGCAAAAGCCGCGGATGTTGTTCATGTAAAAACGCCGGATTTGGGCGGCATCAATAACACGATTGAAGCACTCTTGCTCATTTACAAAAATGGTCTTGGAGGATACTGCGGGGGCACGTGCAATGAGACTGATAGATCAGCACAAATAACTGCCCACATTGCAATGGCATGTGGTGCGATCCAAATTTTAGCTAAGCCGGGAATGGGCGTTGACGAGGGCATGATGATCGTAGGTAATGAAATGGCACGTGTTATGGCCTTAATTGCGCATAGAAAGAAGTGACCAGCATGCTGACTTTTGATTCAGATGACGAGAAGTACATTGAAGAACTCTCAACTTATGTCTCTATTCCTAGCGTGAGTAGGGATGCAACGCCAGAGACAATGCAAGAGGCTGCTTCGTGGCTTGCTCATCAACTCTCATTTGCAAATGGACGAGTGGTAGAAACAGATGGCCATCCGGTCGTTCGAGCCGACTGGCTAGAGGCTCCAGGTGCGCCAACTATTTTGGTGTATGGCCACTATGACGTCCAGCCAACAGGTGATCTTGCAGAATGGATTACACCACCGTTTGAGTTAGTGCGAGATGGTGATGTGATGCGTGGACGCGGAACCACAGATGATAAGGGTCCAGTCCTTATAGTTCTTAAAGTTGCGCAGGCGTTTATGGCCCAAGAGGGAAAACTTCCGCTCAATATTAAATTTCTTTTTGAGGGAGAAGAAGAGATTGGGAGTCCGAACCTTCCAAAATTTCTCCAAGAGCATGCACAAGAGTTAGCGGCAGATCTTGTCATTTCAGCCGATGGCGCGATGTGGCGGCCAACGGAGCCTTCGCTCTCTATTGCATCTAAGGGACTTGTCACTTTAGATATCGAGGTAACGGGTGCGAAAGAAGATCTGCACTCAGGCCGATTCGGAGGCACAGTTGCCAATCCGGTACATGTATTGACCGAGATATTGGCTAGCCTGCATCACAGTAATGGCCAAATTGCAGTCGATGGATTCTATGATGGCATTGCCCCGCTTACTGACAAAAGACGCAAAAAAATTGCTGAAGTAAGTTTTGATGATGAAAATTACATGGAAAACTTAGGTATTACAGAGGTATTTGGTGAGGCGGGCTTTACAACACTTGAGCGGTTATGGGAGCGACCAACGCTGGAAATCAATGGGATTAAAGCTGGTGGTAAATACACCGTAATTCCGCATATAGCTACGGGGCATATCTCGGCTCGATTAGTACCGGGTCAACTGCCAGACAGAGTTCTCACTGCAATTTCTAAGCACGTTGAGAATCAAAAATTTGATGGCGTACGCGTCAGGGTAATTCCCGACAAGGGGGGTGTTCCGGCATACACAATTCCAGCTGACCATCCAGCCATCCGTGCGGCAAAGGCCGCTCTTGAAGTTGTGTATCCAGGTGAGGGTGTATTACTGGCAGTCATTGGTGGGACTCTGCCGGCTACTTCACTATTTGAAAAAATACTTGGAGCCAAAACACTCTTTTTTTCTTTTTCAACCGCGGATGAAAAATTACACGCCCCTAATGAATTTATGCGAATTTCGCGCTTACGCGAAGGAATGAGGGCATGGGAAGTACTCTGGCGACTTCTTGCCGATGGAGCCCATCGTTTAGCGAAAGTTGAGAAAACTCATGAGTAATAACGAGTACAAGTCGTATGGCTACTTAAAAGCTGGAGAAGATTTTCCTGACATTAAATTGGCTTCAGAATTTAATCGAGTTGCTCCGTATAAAAGCGAGCTAACTGTCGAGGAAAAATCTCGCGCAGATAAATTAATGAAGGAAAATATTACAATTAGTCTGCATGACCACCCTGTGCGTTTTCCAGAAGATATGAATCAGACGCCAGAATACAATCGCACTGGAAGACAGCACACTGCATTTGCGGGTCTTAAAGAATCTGGAATGACTGTTCTCTTTGACAATATGATGGATGGTACTGCTTGTGTTACAGGAAATGCCCCATGGCGCTGGTTGGACATCATTACAGATATCGGCATGCGACAGGCAGATATTGCTCATCAAGAATTAGTAACAGTGATTCGTAACGTTGGAGATATTTACAACGCACATGCAAATGGAAACGTAGGTCTTGTATTTGGACTTGAGGCTGCGACTCCTATTGAAAATGAAATAGACCGCTTAGATGTTTTATACGGAATTGGAATCCGACAAATTGGAATCGCCTACTCCGACTCAAATGCACTTGGCTGCGGGCTCAGTGAATCTTCTGATACAGGGTTAACTGACTTCGGAGCACGAGCAGTTAAGCGAATGAATCAACTTGGGCTTGCTATTGATATTTCGCACTCCTCCGATCAGACAGGTATTGATACCTGTCTTAAAAGCACCAAACCGGTATTCATGACACATGCTGGAGCGCGATCAATTTGGCCCATTAAGCGAATGAAATCGGACGATGTACTACGGGCCGTTGCCGATAGTGGTGGAGTTATTGGGATGTCAGCGGCGCCACACACCACGCTTTCGCATTCACACCCATTGCATTCAATTGATTCGGTTATGGATCACCTTATTTACTGCATCGAGCTTGTGGGGATAGAACATGTCGCCTTTGGTCCTGATACCTTATATGGCGATCATGTGGGCTTACATACGGTTTTCTCGAAACTTCTAAAATTTGGACCGAGCGAGGCACCTACATTTGAAAAAGTGGAATATGTCGAAGGGCTTGAAAACCCAACGGAGAATTTTTGGAATATAACTGGTTGGCTGGTCAAAAACGGATTCTCAGATTCGGAGATCCTTGCACTCCTTGGCGGAAATATTTTGCGCGCGCTCAAGAAAATCTGGGTCTAGTCGGTACTAAGAATCTGTTGTAATTCCCGGTCGAATCTGACTTGAAGAAACAGAGACACTTATCGTTGGTGTAGCAGTTTTGGTGGTGTCAATTTGAAACTGAAACCAAGAATTTGGGGGGAAGGCGAGTGTCACAACCCCTGAAGAAATCGTCACGGTTGTAACTGAACCAGAACTGCACGTACTTGTACTAGAAAAGGTGACTCCCACATTACAGCGACGAAGCGTTACTGTACCTGGGCCATTGTCATAGGTGATTAACATTGAAAGTTTTACGAAATCAACGCTACCCGTATTACGTAAATAGAAAAATTGAGCATTTGATGTTCGAGAAAGAGCTAAGGCCGTACCAGAATTGGCGCCGCTGGATGAACTTGTCGCATACAACACAAATGAGGCTGTATTTAACGACTGTGGCGTGGCACTATTCCCAGTCATCGCACCTAGGCCCGCTTCGGCAGAAGTTAAACTAAATGGAATCAATGTCATGCAAGCGAATAGAAAGGTGGAGAGGGCGACCCTAATTAACTTCATTAAAATCGCCCCCTTCACTTTTCTCTTTTAACCGTTTACAAATTAGCTATTGATTGTTGTGTTCGTGCGAAGTGCCTCTGCAAAGGTCCACGTTAGGCTTGTAGTTAGGCCTTGTACGGTACCGACAGGAAGAACGCCATTGGTCGTTACTTCCGACCCTGATGGAAGTGCCAATGAGATCTGTAGGTAACTGAGTGCCGCTGCGCTGTATGAGGAGAGTGTCAAAGTTCTTGGTGTGGTCAGGGATAAACCTGTTGTCGAGGCAAGTGCAGTCGACGTTGTTCCGCTGCAAACTCCAACGTTTGACCATGCTACAGAACACTGCTTAACAGTAACCTGAAAACCATTAGTTCCATCGCTCGTAAGTGTTGTTGATGGTGAAGCGGAAATTCCCAAAGTTGCACTTGCAGCATCGAGGGTTCCACCATTTGTCAATGTGACGTAACGATTGACAGTGTCGCCAGGGGCAACATTTGTAATATCGGTGACGAAGCCACCAGTGATTCCGGCAACTGCAGAAGCCGCTTGGGTTAACTTCAATGTACCAGAGTTAACTGATCCACCAGTTGTGTTTGATGCTGATGCTGTGAGTGCTGCAAATACTGAGGAAGATACAAGTGCGGTTCCTCCAAGGGCTGCAGCTGCAACAATGGCAACTTTTGCTGTCATTGATCCTAGCGAGATTAAGCTTTTCATTTAGTTTCCTTTTGTTAGTGGGTAGGTACTCATTGTTTGGAGCTGTTTGAACATGTCCGCCAATTGGCGAGTTTGATTTATTTTTGACTCATCGAGTTGTGTTTTTAAATTACGAAGGTCTACTTTGTACTGTGAATTAGTAATCTGAACCTCTGAGTAGAGTTCTTTATAAACCGAAACGGCAAATGGGTTGTGGCTCTTGATCTGTTTCCTGAAAAGAAACATAAAGAGAAAAACAACGTTTGCGAAAACCATGAGTCCGAGCCCAGCTTGACGTCCTTGAATAGAAGTTAGATAGACCAAAGGTCTGCCTAACCATTTGACCCTGAATATGGTTTTTGCCGTAGGACTATTTGGAGCAACCATGTACGGATCAATCTCGGCCAGCGAATTAGCGTCGCCTTTTGTTACCACTCTCAGCAGTCCACTTTGGAATGAAATCTTTGCAACTCGATGAGCATAAAAGACGCCAGTTTTTTGACTATGAACTGTAATGATGTCGCCGACCCGAAGATCAGATGCCTTTGATAGTTTTGTAATGAATACATCACCGGGATTGGCATATGGCTTCATACTCCCAGAAAGAATAGGAGAGATTCCTATTCCCAATTGACTATGCAATAACGAGGGGCCGGCAATCAAAATTGCCGCAAACGACCAAGAAAAAATCTTTGTGAAGATTTTTCGCTTTGAACGCGCATTCCCTTTTGGTGCACTCTGCATAATTTCCATAGGCATAAGGTAAGGAAAAAGCCTTACGGGAACCTTACGAAACCGTGTCAGACTGGATACATAATGTCGAATATAATGAATTCAATCGAATATTGGTACTTTTTACTTACGATCGGTCGTAGGCTCTGCTTATTGGAACAGTGAATTTTTACATGGCGAAGAGGAAATAAAGTATGACTAAAGAGACGTTTAGAATACTGGCAATCGAGGACAATCAAGATATTAGTCAACTTATTGCCTTCATTCTTGAAAAAGAGGGCTATAGGGTTTCGACTGCAGCAGATGGAATATCTGGATTATCAATTATTAAAGAGACTAAACCTGATTTGATTTTATTGGACGTAATGATGCCAGAGTTTTCTGGATTTGAAGTTTTGGATGCAATCAGAAAAGACAAAAGCAGTAAAGTTAGAGAAACTCCAGTTCTTATGATTACTTCTAAATCTATGGTTGAAGATGTCGACCAAGCGTTGGAGCTTGGTGCTAATGGCTATTTAGTAAAACCTTTTAGACCAGCAAAATTAGTTGAAAAGGTTCGCGAGCTTTTAGTCCAAGAAATGGTGTCCAAATGAAGAAAACAAAGATTATATTGACAGGGGTAGCAATAGCCCTCGTTATGAATGTAACGCCGTCAGCATTTTCGACTGGTTCTCCTAAACCGACGGCCAAACCTTTAAAGAGCAATCCTTACGGCGCCGGAACCGTTGATCCAGCAGGTCCAAACGAGCCGATTTTAACCATTACAAATGGGAGTAAAACACAAAAATTTACGATGAAGAATCTATTGGAGATGAACCCAATAGCAATTTCAATCTATGAGCCTTTTGTAAAAAAACGTCAGAAATTTACGGTTATTTCTTTCGAAAAGCTCTTTGAAAAACTGGGGATAAGTTCGAACTCAACTGTCACTACGAAAGCGCTCAACAATTACGTTTACAAGAATAAAGCATCCGCTTTTGTTGCAGCATCAGGTTATCTCGCAATCAAACGAAATGGCAGCGATATTCCTTACGATGAAGGTGGTCCGATTCGACTTGTCTATCCTGACACCAGCAGTTGGACTAAATCCCTCGACGCTTGGAATTGGTCAATACGCTCAATTACTACAAATAGATAAGACTGCGCGGTAGACGAAAAACAAATGCCTAATTCACGTTTCAAACTAGATAAGGGACAAGTTGTACTTGCCGCTTTAGCATCTATTGTGCTCATTGCATTAAGCGTGTCATCTTTTACATCTTCAGACCGCGCACTTAAGTTGGCTACTGAGGCCAATTCGGCAACAACTCAGTCGTCGGCAATAATCATTTCGCAACGAGAAACACTCGTATATGCCGTCAGATACTCAGAGTGGCTGCGCGGGTCAATTCCCAGAAGAGAGCTCCAAATAGCAAGAGCGTTACTAGCCCAGAGGTTGGCAGTCGTTGACTTCACTGGTGAATCACTCGGGAGCCGTCTACGCCCTGCTTATCTAAAAGCATTACAAAG
>JAYTTL010000005.1:0-2904 GCA_043745325.1 Actinomycetes bacterium | reverse complement strand
ATTTTTGCATCTCTCATAGTCATTAACCAAATAACTTCGGAAATGTTGACGTATGAGCCGTACGTAGCTCTTGTAGTGAAATAACACAATCGTTAATTGTTAAGGAGTCTCCGCCTGTAGTCCCAAGTTTTGTCAGAGTAATTGAGTGTTTAGCGGCAAGAGCGCTGAGCGCATCACTTTTTTCAACTTCGATTGCAATGATTACTCGCCCAGGTGATTCACTTATTAAATCTATTCCGACATTACTCAATGTGATGGTTGCCCCAACAAAGTAACGAAGCACCATTTCAGTCAAGCCAGCCGATAAACCGCCTTGACTTAAATCGTGAGCGGCGACAAACAATTTTTCCTTATGACCTTCCAGGAGGAGCTCTATGAGCCTCATTTCACGCGCTAAATCGGCGATGGGCGACTGGCCGATGCGTTGGTCGTGCATAAAGGCCCATTCGCTCCCAGCTAAATCTTCATACGTATCACCCAAGAGATAAAGATTTAAACCTGCGACATCAAAACTCATCGGCGTGCGAGTACGAACATCTTGAATTACCCCAAGTACGCCAATGACGGGAGTTGGCAAGATGGCGATGTCGCCCGTTTGATTATAGAAAGAAACATTGCCACCAGTAATCGGCAGGCCTATTTCAAAGCAACCATCGGCTAAGCCACGCACTGATTCGGCAAACTGCCACATGACTCCTGGATCCTCGGGAGAGCCAAAGTTCAAACAGTTGGTTACGGCTAACGGTCGCGCGCCTGCCGTTGCAATATTTCGCGCCGCTTCGGCTAAGGCTAACTTCGCGCCTTGGTATGGGTTTAGATAGGACCAATTTGCATTTGCATCGGTTGAAATCGCGACACCTAAATGCGTTTTCTCATCGATTCGGACCATCCCTGAATCATCTGGTTGTGATTGAACAGTATTGCCTTGAACGTATTTATCGTACTGAGATGTAACCCACGACTTGTCAGCTAAATTTGGTGAGCTGGCAAGTTTTAAAACAACTGACTTAATTTCGGTGGCGTTACGTGGGATTGGAACTTTAACTTTCTGAGGATTTATCTCACTAATGTACGAAGGTTGCGCCAACGGACGGTTATAGACTGGCCCTTCGTGTGCAACAGTACGTGGTGGAACATCAACAATGATCTCACCGTTCCATGTAATCTCTAAACGATTGCCGTCAGTGACTTCACCAATTGCAGTTACAGTCACATCCCATTTTTCACATATCTCCAAGAATCGTGCAAGTTTGTGAGGCTCAACAATTGCGCACATACGTTCTTGTGATTCAGACATTAAAATCTCTTCAGGTGATAATGAAGGATCCCGCAAAGGGACTCTATCTAAGGCTACTTTCATGCCTCCAGAGCCACCTGAGGCTAATTCGCTGGTTGCACACGATAATCCAGCACCGCCAAGATCTTGGATACCAACGACTAAATCCTCGGCAAAGATTTCAAGTGAGCACTCAATCAAAATCTTTTCAACAAAAGGATCTCCTACTTGAACACTAGGTCGTTTTGTTGAACCTCCAGCGCCAAAAGTTTCAGAAGCTAACACTGACACTCCGCCAATTCCATCGCCGCCAGTTTTAGCACCAAACAAAACTACTAAATTGCCCGCACCTGCCGCCTTAGCTAATTTAATATCACTGTGCTTCATGACTCCTACGCACAGTGCATTTACTAACGGATTGCCTGCATACGTTTTATCAAAAACAACTTCGCCACCGATATTTGGTAATCCCAAACAATTTCCATAACCACCAATACCTGCAACGATTCCAGGAAGTACTCGTCTTGTATCAGGTGCATCGGCTGGTCCAAAGCGAAGTGGATCCATGATGGCGATTGGGCGTGCACCCATTGTTAAAATGTCGCGAACTATTCCACCAACTCCGGTTGCCGCACCTTGATACGGTTCAACAAAAGAGGGGTGATTGTGTGATTCAATTTTGAAAGTGACTGCATAGCCTTGACCTACATCCACTACTCCCGCATTTTCACCGATGCCGACAAGTAAGGCATCAGACTTTGGGGCTTTGTCGCCAAACTGTTTCAAATGGACTTTAGATGACTTATACGAACAGTGCTCAGACCACATGACCGAATACATCGCCAACTCTGAAGAGGTAGGGCGACGACCTAAAATCTCTTTAATTCGTGCATACTCATCGGGTCGTAGGCCAAGTTGCGCAAATGGCTGTTGAACTTCGGGCGTCAATTGGGCAATTGCAACGGTATCTAGGGACACTACGGGACCATCGCATTCAAAATCGATGTGAAAAAGCCGAGGCCATGTGAAGTTGGGCCAGTTAAAGGGTCAATCGCGTGCTCTGGGTGAGGCATAAGGCCCACAACATTGCCGCGAGAATTTGTAATTCCAGCGATTAAATTACGGGAGCCATTGGGGTTTTCTCCTACATAACGCGCAACCACTCGCCCTTCATCCTCAAGTTGGATAAGAGTTTGATCATCGCACTGGAAAGATCCTTCGCCATTCTTAAGTGGAATTGTTATTTTCTCTCCAGCGGCAAACGATGTTGTCCAAGATGTAGTGTTATTGACAATCTCTATTTTTTGATCACGGCAGAGAAAGTGCAGATCAGAGTTACGGGTCAATGCCCCAGGTAGAAGGTGCGATTCGCACAACACTTGAAAACCATTGCAGATTCCAAGGACTGGCATTCCCATGTGCGCAGCCTCAATGACTAACTTCATTACTGGTGCAAAGCGCGATATCGCCCCGCACCTCAAGTAATCACCATATGAAAATCCACCCGGTAAAATTATCGCGTCAACTTTTTTTAAATCGGCATCGGCGTGCCATAAGGCGACTGCCTCTGCTCCGCCATGAACAACTGCCCGCGCGGCATCGCGATCATCGAGCGTGCCGGGAAAAGT
>JAYTTL010000004.1:0-2911 GCA_043745325.1 Actinomycetes bacterium | reverse complement strand
AAGAGTTCACGCGCAAACGTTTGGGTACAACGCCATGGGCACCGTTAAAAATCGCTTCGGGTTGTGATCGTCGTTGCTCATTCTGTGCAATTCCATATTTCCGTGGTTCATTTCTTTCACGGCGTCCTCATGAAATCATGGATGAGGCACGCTGGTTAGTTGCTAATGGCGTAACCGAAGTATTTTTAGTGAGTGAAAATACGACGTCTTATGGAAAAGATCTAGGTGACTTAAAGTTAATGGAGAAGTTATTGCCTGAAATCGCAGCTATCGATGGGATAGAACTCGTGCGATTGTCATATCTTCAACCGGCAGAGATGCGTCCCTCTTTAATACAAGCCATGATTGCAACGCCCAAGTCGGCCCATTATTTCGATCTCTCATTTCAACATTCGGCTCCTGAAGTCTTGCGTCGTATGCGCAGATTTGGCGACAATGAAAAGTTTTTACATCTAATCAATCAAATCCGAGTTCTATCCCCTACGGCCGGAATCAGGTCCAACTTTATCGTGGGATTTCCGGGGGAGACTCAAGCTGACTTTGATGAGCTGGCCACTTTTATCACTCAAGCAAAGCTAGATGCTGTTGGAGTCTTTGGATACTCCGATGAAGATAACACCGAAGCACTCAAGCTCGGAGGTAAGATTGAACCAGAAGTTATTGCTCAGCGATTGGAAATACTTTCATCCCTTGCCGATGAGATAGTCTCACAACGTGCGGCCGCGCGAATCGGTGAAAATATCCGTGTTTTGATTGAGGATTTCGAGTTACAGGAGGGGCGTGCGGCCCATCAAGGTCCTGAAGTAGATGGTTCGACAGGCTTTATTGGGACAAATTTTCAAGTTGGGCAGTATGTTGATGCTGTGGTCGTCGACTCTATGGGTGCTGATTTAGTAGCCGAAGCCACATGAGACTGCCTGTTTTTCTCACGCCAAACTTTATTACAGTAGCGCGATTGTTATTTGTGCCCGTTGGTGCCTATACATTATTTAAAAATGGAGGCAACGATCCCACGTGGCAATATATTTCTTGGTTTGTATTTTTTCTCTTAGGCCTGTCCGATATTGCCGATGGAAACTTAGCCCGTAGCCGAAACACAATTACTGAATTTGGAAAATTTTTAGATCCTGTTGCCGATAAAGTTATGATTGGTACGGCCATGATCTCCCTCTCAATTTTAAATCGTCTGCCATGGTGGATCACAATTGTCATCTTGGTTCGAGAAGTCGGGATAACTTTGTTCCGGCTCTCAATAATTAAACGCGGAGTGATTGCGGCCAATAAAGGTGGCAAGATTAAATCAACTTTTCAAAATTTTGGCGTTGGTTTTTATGTTCTACCCTTAAGTGAGAACCTTTACTGGTTCCGTGATGGCTTTATGGCGATAGCCGTTATTCTCACGATCGTGACTGGTTTTTACTATGTCCAGTCCGCCTTTAAAGGCAAGAAGTAAATTGAGATGACGCTGACTCCGGATATCATTGAACTCGCAACCGAAATTATCGATACGTTGCGCCAGCGTGGTGAAACTTTGAGTACCGCTGAATCGCTAACTGCCGGCTCACTCAGTTCGGCTATTGTCACAATTGCTGGTGCATCGGATGTTTTTGTCGGTGGAATTACCGCATATTGCGATGATATTAAAATCTCTCATTTACATATTGACCCTTTGGTGATTGCCCAGCATTCATCGATTAGTGAAGAGGTTGCGATTGCGATGGCAGAAGGTGCGTTGAAATCATTTAGTACCACGTGGGCGATTGCCACAACGGGTGTTGCCGGACCTAACCCAGTCGATGGACATCCCGTAGGAGCGGTTTGGGTAGCTATTGCTGGTCCGGTCTCTCAAACTATTGAACTCTCTCTTTCGGGTGAGCGTGAAAACGTGCGAAACGCAGCTACAGCAAGCGCGATTGCAACGTTTGCGCGTATCCTTAGACATCGCAGTGAGAAAAAAAGTTAAGGAGTATCGCAATGGTCTTAGTCAGGCAAGCCGTTGGCTCTACCCTTCGCGCCGCACGTACTTCGCAAGGTCGTACTTTGCGTGATGTAGCCCGTGCTGCTCGAGTATCCCTTGGCTATTTATCTGAGGTCGAACGCGGACAGAAGGAGGCCTCCTCCGAACTTCTTAATGCAATCTGTGTAGCTCTGGGTCTTTCACTTTCAGGTGTATTTAGCGATGTATCCATCGAACTAGCAAGCCATGAGGGCGTAACTCTAACTGTCGTCGATGCCGCTTAATAAATACGCACCGCAAGTACAGACACATCGGCGCACAGAAAGTTCGATTTTAGCGGCAACAAAGCATCTGATTGCCACGGTAGGCATTACAAAGATGACAATGATTGAGATTGCCGATTCTTCTGAAGTCTCGCGCGCTACCTTGTACAACCATTTTCGAGATAAAGAAAGTGTGATCCTTGCTTTGTGTCAGAGTGAATCTGGGCGTCTCATAAACATTGCACTCAATGCATCTCATGCAACTTCTGCACTAGAGCTGCTATCAATTCAAGTGTCCACGGATAGTGCACTTGCACATATGCGAACCCATAATCCTGCGCACTTATCAATCGGACTTAGCGCAATACATAACCGACTCTGGACTGACTTAACCGACACCCTCTGCGAAATTACGGGTAGTCAGGTTCTTTCCGACTTGTCGTTGCGTTGGTTAATAGGACAAGTTTTCAATCCTTTGACTCCGCAGGATTCGCGTTTGCAAGCAGAGCTACTTATTTCTCGTGCGCATCTCTGATTTACGTGAGCGCCTAACGCTCTCATTCGGTGCAGGGTCGCACTTTCCCGTCGATATTGCAATCTCTGAACTTGGAAGTCGAAGTGTCAATGAGGCGCTGGCCGATGGTTATGAGGCTGATGAAGTATGGAAAGCGGTGTGTAAAGCCCACCCTCA
>JAYTTL010000003.1:0-2927 GCA_043745325.1 Actinomycetes bacterium | reverse complement strand
TGCGACGCATTATTATAATATATTAAGTCAGTGAGCACCAGTATTTAATTCGTAGATCGATGAAATTTAATGAATATTTCAAATCGGAGAGAGCTTACCTTCATGCCCAACATGCGCTGGGTCTACCAGTGCAATGAGCACATTGACGTCAAGCAGGTATCGGGTCACGACTCCTTGTAGAGGGGTTAGGCGGCACTCGCCGTGATAGTGACATTGGCATTGAGGTCGGCGCTGACGTATTAACTTCTTGGCCCCTGAGCGTATGCTCCAGTTCTTGGTTTGATGAATCCGTGATATGCGGACCACTTAAGGAGAGCATTTCCTGCACTCGTCTCATTCAAACCATGTGCTTTTGCTAATTCCAAAGCGACTTTCTTGGTCGGTGGTTTGTTGTTGTGATTCTTGCGATGAATGTCGTATAGTAGCCAAAGTGCAAAACCTACTGTTCCTGGCGCCTGACGGCCCGCGCCGTTTAGAAAGGCGTTGCTGTAAGCTGCCTCAGCTGCTTGATACTCAGGGTTGCTTTTGAGTGCTGTCATATTTTGAGATGGAGTGGTCATCGACGCCTTCGACGGTAGTTGAGTGAGGTTGGAAGCAGTCAAGCGTCACATTGCGGTGTACGTAACGCATTTCAGTTTTGGAGTTGACCCAGAAAGATTGACCTGAGACGCCCACTAATTAGCTTCTCTCTTGCCGCTAAGAAGTCAGGGAATTTCTCGAACGTCCAAAGGGATTTATCGTCTGGGATCAGATGCCGCTTCAAAAAGCTCGAATCTCGCGTAGCTAACCAGTCATCAACGGCCATGTCCTGCTTTCCAATATTTTCCGCAGACATCAGAAGGCAGAGATTTCCCAGTCGGTCCTTCTGACGAAGCCAATCTAACCTGTTCATGGGCAGCTCCCTTGATTTGAACATGCTGGCTGCAAATATGTGGTCTTGGTGGTAGCTAATCGTTCCCCACGAGGCTTCGTCATAGAGTAGAGAAAGAGCAAGGAAAGTTTGTTTGCCACCATAGGCTTTATTGAGTACTTCTTCGACGGCGTACTCATCGAAGACCATATTCAGACCGGTGGCGGCGATCGTTGCATTGATGTCTTCAAGTGGAAAGTTTGCACCTGGGTTGGGTAGGGCCTGAATCTTGGATCGAATCCCTGCAAGCAGACCGTCGGAGGCTCTACCAAACGCGCCTTTGAGTAACGCCATGATTAGCCAACGGCGAATGCAATCTGCGTTCCTTACTTCAAACGGAGTGGTTCCACGCAGCGTGGTTGACGGGTTCTTCAGCAGAAAATAAATGATGGGTATTATCGCGTTGACGCTTGTCAGATTATCCCTGTCGATTCCGAATGAATTGACGAGATCAACACCTCTTTTCACGGCGCGCTTGATGGAGTCCCACTCGCGCCGTATCAGCTCCAGGTTGGCGTTGTTGAAATTCTGAACCTTGTAGACAACAGGGAGGTCTGTCAGAACGAGGCATGACTTCATGATGAAGTCTTTGTCGAAATCGTTCGGACGAGTGAGCTGGGAGTTGACTGCATCAACAAAGGCAAATATCTCATCGCGAGCGTTCATTCCGTCCCACTTGGACGTCACCATGGAAAGCAGCAGGTCGGATTTGCTGAGTTTGGTGCCACCTTCGTTAGCTCGCACAAAAATGTCTAAGACACGGTCGTAGTCTTGGTCTGTCTCTGTGTAGTATGCGATGACTTCGTCGACATGGATGACTTCATATAGCCGCGCTAAGTTGCGCTCGAAGATGCGGCGATCTGCGCGAGTAAAGTTGCGTGAGTCGAGTTCTTCGTCTCTCGCCTCGAGAAAGGCCTCAAAGCTTTGGCGTTCGTTGAAGTCAAGTATTGAAGATACGGGAAACCAGTAATGATCGGAGTCGGATGGGGGCGTTCTTTCAAGAAAAGCGAACTTGTAGTAGATGCCCGTTTCCGCGCCGTCGCTGTCCAAATGAGGATCTGCGAGCAGGTCTATATGCAATCGTTGCTTGCTCCACGCATCTGGGCTGTCCCAACGCCCATACTTTCGCTTCATGGAGTACGCGCCGCGCAAGCCGATCAAGAGTGATGTGAGGCGCTGCTGTCCATCCAACACCATCGTCAACGTGTTGATGCCCGCTGTATTGGCAAGTTCGTTGTGAGTGCCGCCGTGGCGTGCATTCTCAAGAAACTTGTACGCCTGCCACTTGTCGCGATTCTCAGGCTTCAACTCCCAAAAGAGGAATGAACTGATAGGGTAGCGGCGCATTATTGAGTCGAACAACTCTACAATCTGATCTGGCTTCCAGACGAACTCGCGCTGAATCGCCGGAAGGAAGTACTGGCTATTCATGCGATTGATTGCCATTCCAATGGACTCAGATCGGTAGCTCATTTGCGTCTCGGTTGATTTATGTAAGGACTGGGGTCAGGTCTATAAATAAGAAAAAAGGGGTCAGGTCTCAATACTCATAGTTTAACCAAGGACGGCGAGGTCGGGGTCAGGCGAGGTCGGGGTCAAGTCTCCCTCTTTCTCCGGCGAGGTCGCGAGGTCGGGGTCAAGTCTCCCTCTTTCTCCTGCTCACGCACCAAGCGCTCACCCGAGGCCGGGGTCAAGCCTCCCCTTTATCCTCCCCACCCAACAAACGCTCACCCACTCCGATCAGCCGGCGGGAGACCGGGGTCAAGTCTCCCTCTTTCTCCTGCTCACGCACCAAGCGCTCACCCGAGGCCGGGGTCAAGCGGAATCGGCAAGGACTGGGGTCAGGTCTATAAACAATGAATCTCACCCGCCTCGCCGGCGGACAACCGCCCCCACCGTCGTGAAATGAATCCCAAATTGGTTGGCAATTTGTTGGTAAGAATAAGCCCCTGTTTCATAGGCCGTCACGATAGCTGCATTTCTGCTTTCCGATATCCGTTCAATTTCTGGCAATGCG
>JAYTTL010000002.1:0-2944 GCA_043745325.1 Actinomycetes bacterium | reverse complement strand
GACCTAAAACTTCGGGAATCACATCGCCTGCTTTGCGGATCACAACTACGTCACCGATTAAAACTCTTTTACGCACAATCTCAGCGGCGTTATGTAGTGTGGCATTAGTTACCGTTGACCCGGCAATTTTAACGGGCTCCATAAATGCAAATGGGGTGACTCGACCAGTCCTACCAATACTCACCTTTATATCGAGTAAGCGCGTGGTAGTTTCTTCGGGCGGATATTTAAATGCGATTGCCCACTTTGGTGCACGCGACGTGAAGCCCAGTTGGTTTTGCTCTTGAATGGAATCGACTTTAATGACAACTCCGTCGATTTCATGTTCTACGTCATGGCGATGCAGCCCGTAATACTCGATGTATTTTTCAACTTCATTTCGTGTGGCACACACCGAGAAGCGATTACTGGTTGGCAGTCCGAATTTTTTTAAAACCGCATAGGCCGTACTTTGAGAGTGAAATTCGACTCCTTGGCGCGAGCCGATGCCATGAACGACTGCAGAAAGCGGACGTCCAGCGGTAATGCGTGGATCTTTTTGGCGAAGTGAACCTGCGGCGGCATTTCGTGGATTAGCAAAGAGTGATTTGCCTGACTCCTCTAAGCCTTCATTGAGCTCACGAAAAGCAGCAAGTGGAAAAAATACTTCACCTCGAATTTCAATCAAGGCTGGGACCTTGTCGCCAATTAAAGTATGTGGAAGATTCTTTATCGTTTTGACATTGAGTGTTACATCTTCACCTGTTACGCCGTTACCTCGGGTTAAACCTCGGATTAATTGGCCGTTCTCATAGGTAAGGTTGATTGCAAGGCCATCTACTTTAGGTTCGCACAAATATGTAGGACGATCAATCTCTTTTTCGACGCGATCAAACCATGTTGCCAACTCAGACAAGTCAAAGACGTTATCTAAACTCATCATTTTTTCGATGTGATTATGTTGCGCAAAAGTGGTGGCAAATCCGCCCCCAATGCCTAAAGTCGGTGAATCGGCCTCTCGAAGCTCTGGATGTTTAGTTTCCAGCGCAGTTAACTCGCGTAGCAGTGCATCGAATTCGGCATCGGTGATTGCTGGTGAATCTAAAACGTAATAGCGAAATTGATGATCACGAATCTCATTGGTGAGTTCGCTCATTCGATGTCGGGCTTGGTTGCTCATCTACTCAGTCTCACAAACCGTAGCCGATCCAACCACGCGATCCCCGTCGTAAATGACCATCGCCTGTCCGGTTGCAAGACCAAGAAGTGGTGAATCTAAGATGGCTACGAGGAGATTACTATCAAAAAAGTATGTGCATGGCAGAGCAGAGCCATGTGCGCGAATCTGAACAAATCCGCGCTGCGGGTCGCTATGTACAGCTGGTCCACACCAAACAGCTCTCTCTCCCCGCATAGTGGTGATAGCTAAATCTTCGCGCGCGCCAACCACAACAGTATTTGTAACGGGTTCGATCTTTAAAACAAATCTCGGCGAACCATCGGGGGTTGGAATCGTAAGACCTAAGCCTTTGCGCTGACCAATTGTGTATGTGTAGGCACCTTTGTGTTCACCTAACTTGTTACCGTTTTGATCAACGATTGGTCCGACATCACTTCCTAAGCGATCGCGTAACCAACCTGCATTATCACCGGAAGGGACAAAACAAATATCGTGGCTATCTGGCTTTTGAGCAACGGCTAAACCGCGAGCATGTGCCTCTGTGCGAATATCAATTTTTGTAGTATCTCCGAGCGGAAAAATTGCGCCTGCGATTTGTTCAATCGTTAATACCGATAGCACATACGACTGATCCTTAGAGTGATCTACCGCGCGATGCAAGGTTTTGCCGATGTCACTGTTTTGCGTACGCGCATAATGTCCAGTCACAACACCATCAAAACCCATCGCGCGTGCGCGATCTAACACCGCGGCAAATTTTATCTTCTCGTTACAACGAAGGCAGGGATTCGGGGTTCTTCCAGCGGCGTATTCAGCTAAGAAATCTTCGACAACTCCATCGTGAAACTCCTCTGCCATGTCCCAGATATAAAAAGGAATACCAATAACATCGGCGGCACGCCGAGCATCATGCGAGTCTTCAATGGTGCAACACCCACGCGCACCGGAACGGTATTTTTGTGGGTTAGCCGATAGCGCCAAATGCACGCCAATAACTTCGTGGCCGGCATCAACTGCCCGTGCGGCTGCTACGGCAGAGTCGACGCCGCCACTCATCGCTGCAATTAATTTCATGTCAGCTGTGCCGCCCTTGCACGAGCGATAACATCGGGTAAAGCCGAAGTAACAAAATCACAATCACTGGCAGTACTCGTGGCACCAAATGAGAAGCGCAGTGATGACTGTGCCGTTTCATCGTTGTGACCCATTGCCAATAAGACATGACTAGCCTCATGAACACCGGCGCTACAGGCAGAACCGGTTGAGCAGGAAATCTGCTGTCCATCCATGAGCAGGAGCAACGTATCGCTCTGGGTACCAGGGAAAGTAACGTTAACAATTCCGGGTAAACGAGTGGAACGAAGGCCGTTGACTGTGGCATCGGGAATTAATTTTTGGATGGCCGAAATAAAGCGATCACGAAGAGTTGTGACTTCAGCGCCATTGAAGTGCGCACTCGTTGCCGCAATGGTGAAAGCGACGATCCCCGGAGTATTTAAGGTCCCGCTTCGAATTTCGCGCTCTTGTCCCCCGCCATGTAATAACGAAGGAATTTCAAATCTTTGTTTTAAAATTAGCGCACCGACTCCTAGTGGCCCACCGATTTTATGGGCACTCAGCGACATAGCGGTAACGCCTAGAAGTGAAAATGAGAGCGGAATTTTTTTGAAACTTTGAACCGCATCAGTGTGTACTGGAATAACACCTGCGATTGCAACTATTTCTGCGATGGGTTGAATAACCCCAGTTTCATTATTGGCATGCATGACCGAGATTACTGAAATC
>JAYTTL010000001.1:0-2951 GCA_043745325.1 Actinomycetes bacterium | reverse complement strand
TAAAGCGTCCTACAAGAGCCAAGTTCGTTAGGCTAGTGACATGGCACTCACGGCGAAAAGAGCAGCCTTTTTTGATGTCGATAACACGCTCATTCGCGGCTCAACGATCTATCTTCTGGGTCGTGGCATGTATCAGCGTGGCTATTTCACAAAGAAGGATATTTCCCGTTTCGTACTTGCAAATCTGAGATTTCGCTTAACGGGTAAAGAAAATAAGGAAGAGATTGCACGTTTTCAGAAATCTGCAACTGACTTTATTGGTGGACACAGCGTAAAAGATATTGAAGCAATTGCTCAAGAAATTTACGATGAGTATGTATCTCCAGCTATTTGGCAAGGCACGATAGAGATTGCCAAGACACACCTTTCAAATAATGAAGAGGTCTGGTTAGTAACTGCGGCACCTGAAGATATGGCCGTGCTCATTGCCAATCGCTTAGGTTTTACCGGAGCTCTTGGAAGTAGAGCAGAGATTAAGGACGGTGCATATACCGGCGCAATTTCTGGAGCTTTATTACATGGCAAAGAGAAAGTAAGGGCAGTTACTGAATTAGCCTTTCGCTCTGGATTAAATCTCGAGGACTGCTTTGCTTATTCTGATAGCCATAATGATCTTCCTCTGCTTCAATGCGTTGGGCACCCATCTGCCATTAACCCAGATGCCATTTTAGGGCTTCGCGCTATGGCCGAAGGTTGGCCAATTCATGATTTTCGTAGGGCTCGCTTTATAGGTCGAGCGATATCTCCCATCGTTGTGCGTTTGGCAGCTTTAGCAACATGGCTTACTCCGCGTCGGAAGCCTCGTTGATTACGCAATAAGTACCAAAGCCCAGTAATGTTAGCAAGTTATGGAAATACGATCCTTCTCCGACTACTTACGTAGTGTTGATGATGCTGCATTCTTAAATCTTTTTTCTTCGCGTCCTGATCTTGTGATTCCGGTTCCACCAGATATCGCATCACTTGCGGTTCGTGCGTGTTCGCCGCCAAGTCTTGCGCGTGCGATTGACTCACTTAATAAATGGCAGTTTCAAGTACTTGAAGCTGCCTGCGTGCTCAACGAACCTTTCACTGTAAAAAGAGTGATAGCAATTACCGATAAGGCTGCAGATGGCGCACTCACTCATTTAATTTCGATTGGACTTGTTTATCCATCAGAGGATGGAATGCGACTTCCAACTGCACTTCGGGACGTGTTGGGAAGTGAACCTGCTGGACTAGGGCCAGAATCCCTCGCCAAACTGACACTCACAGAGCTAGAGAACGCCCCGACCGATGCCAAGAAAGTATTAGAGCGCTTAATTTGGGGGCCTCCAAGAGGAAGCGTTGGTGATATCAAGAACCCCGGATCCGGAGTTGCTTGGTTGCTCGAGCGAAAGTTTTTAGTTCCACTCGATCAGCGCACGGTGATTTTGCCGCGCGAAGTCGGCCTTTTTCTGCGCGGTGGGAAAACACACAGAGAGAGTCTTATCAATCCTCCTGAGCTCATTGGAGCGAAGCGAGAAATGCGCCAAATTAATCTGGCAGCCATCGCAAATATTTCAACGGTACTGCGCTGGATTGAAGAGTTATTGAATTTCTGGGCTGAAGAACCTGCCGATGCGCTTCGAGCAGGTGGTCTTGGTGTTCGTGACTTGAAAATTCTTGCAACTCACCTTGGTGTTGATGAAGCGTGCGCAGCATTCATCACCGAACTTGCATATTTGACTTCACTTATAAGTATTGATGCCAATGATCGCATCATGCCAAGTAATAAATTCGACATCTGGTTAATGCAAACTCCTGCCGATCGCTGGCAAGTTTTGACTTCTGCATGGTTAACGACTTCACGTGTCAGTGGCCTAGTCGGTCGAGCTGATACTCGAAATGTTGCCGCTTTAGGTCCCGAACTTGACCGTGTTAATGCCGCCCGCGTTCGGGCTTTGACACTTTCAATTCTCAATGAGAACCCCGAATTGGCACCAAATGTTAAATCCTTAATCGAATTTCTAGCTTGGCGTGCGCCGGTCCGTCGAAACTCTTTGCTTCAAGACGAGTTAGCCACGTGGACAATGCGCGAAGCTGAATGGTTGGGATTAACAGGTCAAGGTGCATTCTCCAAATATGGCATCGATTTTCTATCGGGAGGAAATTTAGATTTAATTAATAACGACCTCCCTAAGACCGTTGACCATATTCTTATTCAAAGTGATAACACTGCCATCGCTCCAGGACCTCTCGAACATGAAATTTCGCAGCAGTTAGCAATAATGGCTGAAATTGAAAGCAGGGGTGGCGCAACTGTGTACCGCTTTAGTGAGGTGACAATCCGTCGAGCCCTTGATCACGGCAAAACCGGTGATGAGATACGAGCATTTCTAATTAAAACATCTAAAACTCCGATGCCACAACCGCTCGATTACTTAATTTCAGATGTGGCAAAAAAGCATGGCAAGTTACGCATAGGAAATACCGCTTCGTTCATTCGTTGTGAAGATACTTCGCTCATAGCGCAGATTATGAACGACAAAAAATTAGAGGTTCTTTCGCTTCGACGAATAGCACCTGAAGTCGTTATCTGCGAGCGCGATGCTACGGATGCAATGCGTATATTGCGCGATGCTGGATATCTTCCCGCAGCTGAATCACAACATGGAATGCTGTTAACTGGCCCTCAATCAAAGCGCGCACAAACGAAACCGCGACCTCCGCGAATCATCGGCGAAATCGAAATCCCTGATGAAGATCAATTGAACTCGGCAATTCGCGCAATTCGTACCGGCGAAAAATCGCGCCATAAACAGACACATCTTCGACAAATCGCAAGTGAGGCCCTAGGTGCACTTCCTCGAAACTCTGCAAACGAAACGATGGATTTAATTAATAGATTTATTCAAGAGGAGAAATCTCTTTCCATTGGATATGCCGATAACAATGGCTCTGTCACCCACAGAATTATCGATCCAATCCGT